>JAQBQH010000347.1 GCA_028287105.1 Myxococcales bacterium | reverse complement strand
GGCTCAAGATGAGGCAGCTCGATTGGTTGGCGACGTCTCCGCATGGCGCAGTGTCGCGGATGGCAAACGGCGCGGCCGGCGGCATGATCCCGGCGAGCATGACGTTGGCCGGATTGACCTTCACGCCGCCCATCGCCGCCGGCAGGGTGAAGAAGTCGATGTAGCGCTGCACGTCGAAGAGCTTGCCGCCGTCGGCCATCGACAGCGGGCGGCAGTCCGACAGCGGCCCGGCCGCATCGGCGTCCGTCAACGGCCGCGGCACACTGCCGCAGGTGACGCCGTACTGCGTGCAGCGGAACGAGTGCAACGGGCCATAATGGTCGGTCGACGGCTCGAAGAAGTCGCTGTCGGCTGGCGCCGAGCAGTCGTCCTCGTCGGTGGCAAAGACGACGACGAGGAGCGCATCTGGTCGCAGGAAGCCCGCGTTCTCCGGGATGGGGTCGTGCAGCGCCACGTAGACCGACTCGAGGACATGCTCGAAGCCGCAGCCCAAGTCGCCGACGGCCGCCATGCAGTTGAACGCGGTCGGTAGATCGAGGCCGCCGCCAATGTTGTTGCTGCCGGCCAGCTGGTCGTAGTCGAGGAAGCGTACGCCACCGCCCAGAGTGAAGCTGCTGCACGCCGCCGGCACGTTGCTAATGGCAGGCGACGGCCCGACCTGCAGCTTGCCGCCGTCGCCGCCGGCGCGGCACGCAGATGTGTTGGTACCCGCGCCGAGATCGGAGGTGACCACGCCGAAGTGGTACGAGGCGGGATGGCCGCTCGACGCCGCGCCGTCGAGCGCTTTGATGAGCTGCGGAAAGCGCTTGCTCAGCTCGTTCCGGAACGCGCTCGTCGACAGCGAGTTGTCCATCATGAAGAGGATGTCGACCTTGTTTACCGGCCCCGTGGCCATGTCGCCCGTGCCGGCGAGGTCGGGCTGACCCGCGCCTCCGCCCTTGCAGCCACTCAGCACCACGCACAACGCGACCGTCACCACACGCGACATGCGCTGGATCATACCTGAAGGTCCGACCGCGCCCGCTAAGTGTGGGTAACGCGATGCGCAATAGTTCTGACCCCTTGCGACCTTGACTTATTAGATGGGAGCAGTTACATCCGCGACGGCATTCAAGCCGGATTCAACTGACGGACGTGGAGAAGAACCCAATGCTCGCAAAGGGCCAGCCGGTGCCCATCGCCGGTACGGACGACGAACCGTTCTCGATTCTTGCCGACGACGGCACCATTCGCCCGGGCACCGACGCGCCCGAAATCCCCGACGAGCAGGCGCTCAAGCTCTATCGCGGCATGCTCCAGGTTCGCCTCGTCGACGACCGCATGATGAAGCTGCAGCGTCAGGGACGCCTCGGCTTCTACATGCTCTCGATGGGTGAAGAGGCCACGCACTTCGGCGGCGCCTATCCGCTGCGCATGAGCGACTGGTGCTTCCCGTCCTATCGCGAGCCCGGCGTCTTCTTCTGGCGCGGCTACAGCATCAAGGATTACGTCAATCAGCTGCACGGCAACATCGAGGACCCGGTCAAGGGGCGCCAGATGCCGGTGCACCACTCGGCCAACTGGCTCAACATGGTCTCGATCTCGTCGCCGGTCGGCACGCAGATTCCGCAGGCCGTGGGCCTGGCGATGGGCGCCAAGATCAGCAAGAAGGACGACGTCTCGTTGGTCTACTTCGGCGAAGGCGCGACCTCGACCGGCCAGTTCCACGTGGCCATGAACTTCGCGGGCGTGTTCAAGGCGCCGTGCATCCTCTTCTGCCGCAACAACGGCTGGGCCATCTCGACGCCGGGCAACAAGCAGACGGCCTCGAAGTCGATCGCCATCAAGGCGCTCGCCTACGGCATGCCGGGCATTCGCGTCGACGGCAACGACCTCCTCGCCATCATCGCCGTCATGCAGGACGCGGTCGCGCGCGCGCGCGCCGGCGAAGGGCCGACGCTGATCGAAGCGGTCACCTATCGTCGCGGCGGGCACTCGTCGTCGGACGACCCGTCGGCCTACCGCGATCCGTCGGAGCCGAAGGAGTGGGAGGCCAAGGACCCGCTCGAGCGCTGGCGCCGTCATCTCGAGTCGCGCAAGCTCTGGACGCAGGAGCTGCACGACAAGTATTCGCAGGAGATCACCGAGGAGCTCATGGCGTGCGTCAAGGCCGCCGGCGAGCTGGGCAACCCGGCGCCGGAGACGCTGTTCGACGACGTGTTCGCGGAGCTGCCGCCTCATCTCGAGGAGCAAAAGGCGGAGATGATGTCGCGGCCGCGCCCGAAGCCCGCCCACGGAGGTCACTAGGTCATGCCCGTCTGGAACATCATTCAAGCGGTCAACGATGCGCTGCGCATCGAGATGCGCCGCGACCCGCGCGTCGTCATCCTCGGTGAGGACGTCGGCAAGTTCGGCGGCGTCTTCCGCGCCACCACCGGCCTGTTCGACGAGTTCGGCGGCGATCGCGTGTTCGACACGCCGCTCGCCGAGGCCGGCATCATCGGCAGCGCCATCGGCATGGCGCTCTACGGGCTGCGGCCGGTGCCGGAGATCCAGTTCGCCGACTTCATCTATCCCGCCTACGATCAGATCGTGAACGAGCTGGCGAAGTTCCGTTATCGCTCGGGTGGTCAGTATCCGGTCCCGGTCGTCATCCGCACGCCCTACGGCGGCGGCATCCGCGGCGGCCACTATCACTCGCAGTCGCCCGAAGCCTACTTCGCGCATACGCCGGGGCTGAAGGTGGTCATCCCGTCGAATCCGTACGACGCCAAGGGGCTCCTGCTCAGCTCGATCCGCGGCGAGGACCCGGTCATCTTCATGGAGCCGAAGCGCGTCTATCGCGCCGCCAAGGGCGAGGTTCCCGAGGGCGACTACACCGTCCCGCTGGGCAAGGCCAAGGTCGTGCGCGAGGGCTCGCAGCTCACCGTCCTGTGCTACGGCGCCATGGTCCACACCTGCGTCGAGGCGGCGCAGCTGGCGGAGAAGGACGGCTTCGATCCCGAGATCATCGATCTGCGCACGCTCCTGCCGCTCGACACCGAGACGGTGCTCGAGTCGGTGCGCAAGACCGGCCGCGTCGTCATCGCGCACGAGGCGCCCAAGACCTGCGGCTACGGCGCGGAGCTGGCGGCGATGATCGCGGAGAAGGCGCTCATGTCGCTGGAGGCGCCGATCTCGCGCGTGGCCGGATTCGACACGCCGTTCCCCTACACGCTCGAGAACGAATACATGCCGTCGCCCGATCGCGTGGCGCTGGCCATCAAGCAAACCGCACAGTTCTAGCGAGAGGCGCGCACATGTTCGAGTTCCGCATGCCCGACATCGGCGAAGGCGTCGTCGAAGGCGAAGTGGTCAAGTGGCACGTCAAGGCGGGCGACACCGTGCGCGAAGACCAGCCGATGGTCGAAGTCATGACCGACAAGGCGACGGTGGAGATCCCGTCGCCCAAGGCGGGCATCGTCAAGGAGATCCGCGCCGCCGAGGGCAAGACCTGCGCGGTTGGCTCGGTGATGGTGGTGATCGAGGAGACGGGCGATTCGGCGAAGCCGGCGGCAGCGACGGGAGCAGCGCCGTCGCCGCAGGCCAAGGAGGAGCGGCAGTTCCTCGACAAGACGCCGAAGTCGGAGCCGGCCAGCGTCAGCGCCGGCGCGAGCAACGTGATCTCGATGCCGCGGGCAGGTGGCGCGGGCGTTGGTGGCGCGGGCGGCGGCGGCAAGGTACTGGCGACGCCGGCGACGCGCAAGCTGGCGCGCGACCTCGGCGTCGATCTGGCGCACGTGCGCGCGACCGGGCCGAACGGGCGCGTTACTCATGACGACGTGCGCGCGGCCGGCAACGGCGGCGCGACGGCCCACGCGGCCAACGCCGGCAGCGCCGCGGTGGCGCGCGCCTACGCGCCGATGACGACCCACTCCGACGCCGCCGACGAGCGCATCCCGTTCCGCGGCGTGCGCAAGAAGATCGCCGAGAACATGCACCGTTCGCGGCAGACGGCGGCGCACTTCACCTACGTCGAAGAGTGCGACATGACGGAGCTGGTGGCGCTGCGCAAGCGCGCCAAGGCTCGCGCCGAGGAGCGCGGCCTCAAGCTCTCGTTCCTGCCCTTCATCGTCAAGGCGGTGTGCGCGGGGCTCAAGAAGTTCCCCATCGTCAACTCGACGCTCGACGAGCAGAAGGGCGAGATCGTTCTGCGCAAGCGCTACCACGTCGGTGTGGCGGCAGCGACGGCAGAGGGGCTCATCGTTCCGGTCGTCAAGGACGCCGATCAGAAGTCGCTGTTCGAGATCGCGCGCACGCTCGACGAGCTCTCCGAGAAGTCGCGCTCCGGCAAGGCGACGCGCGACGACCTCACGGGATCGACCTTCACCATCTCGTCGCTCGGGACGCTCGGCGGCGTGTTGGCGACGCCGATCATCAACTTCCCCGAGGTCGCCATCCTCGGCGTGCACAAGATCAAGCCGACGCCGGTGGTGCGCGACGGCCAGATCGTCGTGCGCGAGATGATGAACCTGTCGATCTCGCTCGACCACCGGGTCGTCGACGGCTACGAAGGCGCGCAGTTCCTGCAGCACATCGTCGAGCTCTTGCAGGACCCGACGCTCATGTTCATGGAGATGGTCTAGACGACGGCGATGCGGACCCTCGCGCTGGTGCTGATGGCGATGGCGATGGGGTGCAGGACGTCGGATCCGCCCGGCGGTAGTCAGGATTTGTCGACGGACACGCGCGACCTCACGATCACCGACGATCTAGCTGGCGCGAGTCGAGCCGATCTGGCCAATTCGACAGGCGCGATGAGCTTGACGTCGACCGCCTTCGCCGAGGGCGGCGCGATCCCGCTGGCGCAGTCGTGGAACCAGTGCAGCCCGGTGGGGAACAACAACAACCCGCCGCTCAAGATTGCCGGCGTGCCGGCGGGGACGCAGTCGCTCGCCATCCTCGTCGAGGACAACGACGTCGTCTTCGCGCACTGGGGCGCCTGGGATCTCCCGGCGACGATGACCACCGTCGCCGAGGGCTCGTCGAAGACCGCGACCTATCCGCAGGCCTTCAGCGACTTCGGCTCGAAGGGCTACCAGGGGCCGTGTCCGCCCGCCGGCGGCACCGGCCACAGCTACAAGTTCGCCGTCTACGCGCTCGACGTCGCGACGCTGGGCAAGCCCGACGGCACCGCCTACGCCGACGTCGTCACCGCGATGGCCGGGCACATCAAGGCCCAGGCAACGCTCAACGCCAGGTACGCACGCTGATGCGCGGGCAGGTAGCGCCACTCGCCGACGACGCTCCCGAGCTGGGGCTCTATCAGGTGCTCGCCGAGAACGGCCTCGCCGAGCCGACGCGCCTGCCGCACCTGGGCGACGCGGAGCTGCGCCGCATGTACCGCGGCATGCTGACGATTCGCGTCATGGACGAGCGGCTGCTGGCGCTCCAGCGTCAGGGCCGCATCGGCTTCTACGGCGAGGCCAAGGGCCAGGAGGCGGCCATCATCGGCGCGGCGGCCGCGCTCGGCCCGCAGGATTGGCTGGTGCCCGCGCTGCGCGAGGCGGGCGCGGGGATCTACCGCGGCCTGCCGATGCGCACCTACGTGGCGCAGATCTTCGGCAACGGCAACGACGTGTCCAAGGGGCGGCAGCTGCCGTGTCACCCGGGGACGCGGGCGGCCCGCTACCTGACGATGTCCTCGTGCATCGCGACCCAGCTGCCGCACGCGATGGGGATGGCGTGGGCGGCCAAGATCGCGGGCGACGACGTGGTGGTGCTCGGCTGCCTCGGCGACGGCGCCTCGAGCGAAGAGGACTTCCACGTCGCGGCCAACTTCGCCGGCGTCTACGGCGTGCCGGTCGTCTTCTTCTGCCAGAACAATCAGTGGGCGATCTCGACGCCGGTGACGCTGCAAACGGCAGCGCCGACGATGGCCATCAAGGCGCTCGCCTACGGCTTCGGCGGCGTGCGCTGCGACGGCAACGACGTGCTGGCGGTCTACGCCTGCGTCAAGGATGCCGTCGACAAGGCGCGGCGCGGTGGCGGGCCGACGCTCGTCGAGGCGCTGACCTACCGCGTGTCGGCGCACTCGTCGTCGGACGATCCGACGCGCTATCGCGACGAGAACGTGACGGCGGCGTGGCGCCAGAAGGATCCGCTGCAGCGCTTCCGCACCTGGATGACGGCGCAGGGCCTGCTCGACGCCGCCACCGACGACAAGCTGCGCGCGGACCTCGACGCCGAGGTGCGCGACGCGGTGGCCAAGGAAGAGCACGTGCCGCCGCCGCCGCTCGAGACGCTCGTCGAGGACGTCTTCGCCGAAGTGCCGGCGCACCTGCGCGAGCAGCTCGGCGAGATCACCCCGCTGCCACGGCAAAAGCTGGGCGGCGTGCACCAGTAGCG
>JAQBQH010000155.1 GCA_028287105.1 Myxococcales bacterium | reverse complement strand
GCGTCGGACGAATTGCCGAGACCGAAGAGCGCGACCGCGACGAAGTAGCGGCCCAGCGACGGATGCAGCGGAGCGTCCGCCTGCGTCGTGAGCTTCGCGGCGCTGGCGTCGACGGGGCGCGGCGTCTCGCGCACGCCGAAGAGGAGCGCGCCCATCGCCAGCGCACCGGGGATGGCGGCCAGGAAGAAGACGTTGCGCAGCGCCACGCCGGCGGCGAGGAGCAGCGTCGCGGCGAGCGGACCGAAGAGCGCGCCGGCGTTGTCCATGGCCTGGTGAAAGCCGTAGGCGCGGCCGCGGTTGGCCGGCTCGGTCGCGTCGGCGAGCAGCGCGTCGCGGGGGCTCGAGCGCAGCCCTTTGCCGACGCGATCGGCGACGCGCGTGGCCAGGACGTGCCACGGCGCCATCGCCAGGC
Source organism: Myxococcales bacterium (assembly GCA_028287105.1). Taxonomy (GTDB): domain Bacteria; phylum Myxococcota_A; class Polyangia; order Palsa-1104; family Palsa-1104; genus JAQBQH01. Next base: position 16,452 of record JAQBQH010000155.1, on the reverse strand, counting down.
CGACGAGCGGCCGCACCAGCGACGACAGCCCGTATCCGATCACGGTGAGCGGTTTGCGCCGCTCCATGCGATCCGAGAGCCGCCCCGACACCAGCTTGAGCAGCGACGCGGTCGCCTCCGCCGCGCCCTCGACCGCGCCAATGAAGGTCTTGGGCGCGTGCAGCACGTCCGCCAAAAACAGCGGCAACAGCGGATAGATCATCTCGGTACCGACGTCGGTCAAGAGCGACACGACGCCGAACCAGACGACGATCGAGGGGAGCCTACTCTTCTTCATCGGGCGCGATCTGTCCGGTCGCCTCTTCCTCGCTCGCAATCACCTCGAGCTCCGCCGCCGCCGCGTCCTCCGCGACATCCACCTGGTCGGAAATCGCCTCCGAACCCGCTTCCGCCTGTTGGCTGTCAGCTGTCAGCGGTGAGCTCACCCCTGAGCTGTCCCCATGAAAATAGCGCACCACCGCCTCGGCCGCGGTGCGGCTCATCCCCGGCGCGCGCTGCAGCTCCTCGACGCTGGCGACGCGTACCTTCTTGAGCGACCCGAAGTGCTTCAGTAGCTCGCGCTTGCGCTTCTGACCGACGCCCGGCACGTCTTCGAGCGCCGAGCGCAGCGTGCGGCGGCGACGAAGTTTCTTGTGAAACGTCACGGCGAAGCGATGCGCCTCGTCGCGGATGCGCGAGAGCAAGAAGAGCTCGGCCGAGTTGGCGCGCAGCTTCATCGGATCCTTGACGTTCATGCGGAACACGCGGTCGGGCTGCTTGTCACCGCTCTCGTCCTCGCGCTCCTTGGCCAGCGCCACCACGTCCATGCCGTTCATGCCGATGTCGATCTGCGCATCGCGCAGCGCCGCCACCGCCGTCGAGAGCTGCCCCTTGCCGCCGTCGATGACCAGCAGATCCGGGACCACCCAGCCCTTCTTGACCTCGCCCTCCTTGTGCTCGGCGGCGGCCTTGGAGCGGCGGAAGCGGCGCGACAGCACCTCGTACATCGACGCGAAGTCGTCGTTGGTCGCGGTCTTGACCTTGAACGTGCGGTACTCCGACTTGGCCGGCTCGCCGTCGAGGAACACCACCATCGACGCCACCGTCGCCGTGCCTTGGATGTGCGAGATGTCGAAGCACTCGATGCGCTTCGGGAGCCGCTTCAAGCTCAGCCGCTGCTGCAGCTTCTCCATCGCCGCCTCGGCATCGCGCGACTTGTCGCGCCTGGTGACGAACGACGAGGACGCGTTCTTCTGCGCCAGCACCATGAGGTCGTGCCGCGATCCGCGCTGCGGCATCATGACCTCGACGCCGCGCCGGGTGGCGCGCTTCTCGGTCAGCCACTCCGACTTCGCCGCCATGTCCTCGACCGCCTCGGGCAGGAGGACCTCGTCGGGGATGAAGGTGCCCATGTCGTAATAGAGCGAGACGAACGACGACAAGATCTCGTGCGTCGGAAACTCCTGCCCCTTGAGCGAGAAGTTGCGTCGCCCCATGAGCTTGCCGTTACGAATGCTGAGCACCACGATCTCGACGAACTCGCCCTCGCGATAGAGGCCGAAGACATCCTGATCGCGGAAGTCGGACGAGACGATGCGCTGCTCCTCGAGCGTGTGCTCGAGCGCCTTGATCTGATCGCGCACCGACGCCGCGATCTCGTAGCTCTCTCCCGTCGCGGCCGCCTTCATGCGGCTGGAGAGCCGCTTCAGGAGCTCGTCGTCCTTGCCGTCGAGAAAGAGCGCCACGTCCTGCACCTGCTTGCCGTACTCCTCGTCGCCGATGGGGAAGACGCAGGGCGCGTCGCAGCGCTTGATCTGATACTGCAGGCAGGGCCGCTTGCGCGAGCTCAGGACCTGATCGGTGCAGGTGCGCAGCTTGAAGTGGCGATTGACGACCGCGAGCGTGGCGCGGCACGAGGTCGCCGAGTGGTAGGGGCCGAAATACTTCGCGCCGTCCTTGCCGAGGTGGCGCGTGACCTCGAGCCGCGGATAGTGCGCGGTCGGATCGAGCCGCAGCACCAGGAAGTTCTTGTCGTCGGCGAGCTTGACGTTGAACTTCGGCTGATGCTGCTTGATAAGGTTGTTCTCGAGGAGCAGCGCCTCTTTTTCGTTGCCGACGACCACGGTCTCGATGTCGGCGAGGATGCGCCCGAGCAGCGGCACGAAGTCGCGGGTGTCGGTCTGATTGAAGTAGGAGCGCACGCGCGCTTTCAAGTTGGCCGCCTTGCCGACGTAGATGATGCGGCCCTTCTTGTCCTTCATCAGATAGACGCCCGGATCGGTCGGCACGCGGCCGAGGATCTCCTTCAGCCGGTCGGAGACCTCGGCGTCGGTGCCGCCGAGGAGCTCGAGCTGCTCGCCCGTATGTTTTTGCGCGCGGCCCACGAGGAGATATTAGCGTAAGACCGAGAGATCGATCGCGCCCTGCCAGCCGTCCATGGCGACGATCGTCTTGGTGCGCCCTTGCGGGTCGATGCGCCAGAGCTTGCCAGCGACGGTGACGGCGTACAGCCCGCCGTCGCCGTAGGCGAGCGCCAGCGTGCCCCACCAGTCGCCGAGCTTCAGATCGCGCTGCCCGCCGGAGGTGCAGTCGATCTCCCATAGCGGCCCCTCTTTGGTGGCCACCCACAGCTTGCCGGCGCCTGCCGCCAGCGCCACGGGCCGGCCGTTGACCTTCCATCGCCGCGGCATTCCGACCTCGAGGATCACGCCGTCGGCCTCGGCAAATAGCGCCGCGCCGGCCGCGGTGATGCGATGCAGCCGCGGCACCGTCGCCAGGGTCGCGCGCGCCCCGGACTTGGGATCGATCGACACGACCGCGGCGTCGGTCGCGCCCCACACGAGCGCCCCGCCGGCGAGCGCGCGCAGATCGCCGAACTTGCCGGGCACCCGCCGGCCGTCGACGGTCAAGGTCGCGCCGGCCAGGATCGCCACCCGACCACCGTCGAGGACCGCCATCGCGGTAGCGCGCGGCGCCGGCTGCGTCGTATCCTTGCCGGCATCCAAGCGATGCAACACGCCGTCCCGCGTCAGCACCAACAGCAGAAGCGAAAACAGCCACGCCGGCATCGAACTCAAGCTCTAGCATGAGTAAGCACCCGCTCGCTTCAGCGACGGCGCTGATGACCTCGGCCGCGCTGCTCTTCGGTGTCATGGCCATCCTGGCCAAGGGCGCGGCGGCGCATCTGCCCGGCCCGCAGATCGCGTTCATCCGCTTCCTCGTGGGGCTCGTCGCCTGCCTGGGCGCCTCGACGCGCATCCGCATGCGCGCCAACAACTGGAGCGGCCTCTTCTGGCGCGGCGCGTTCGGCGGCGCTGCCGTGCTCTGTTACTTCTTCGCCATCGAGCACCTCACCGTCGGCATGGCGACGCTCCTCAACTACACGGCGCCGGTCTTCACGGCGCTGTGGGCCTGGCTCTTTTTGCACGAGCGCATCGGCCGCGGCACGCTCGGCGCGCTGGCGCTCACCACCAGCGGCGTCGGCCTCGTCATCGTCGCCAACGCCCCGCCGGGCGCGGTCGCGCTCGGGACCTGGCAGATCGTCGGCATCGCCTCGTCGATCCTCTCGGGCGCGGCGGTGGCGACCATTCGCGAGGTGCGCAAGACCGACGGGGCGTGGGAGATCTTCGCCGCCTTCTGCGTCGCGGGCGCGCTCTTCACCGGCGTCCCGGCCATACGCCACTGGACCTCACCGACGGGAATCGAGTGGGCCATGATGGCCGGCGTCGGCGCCACCTCGGTGGTGGCGCAGCTCATGATGACCCACGCGCTGCGCGATCTGCCCGCCTCCGCCGCCGGGGTCCTGTTTCAGCTCACGCCGGTGTCGGTGCTCATCTTCGGCCGCGTCTTCTACGGCGAGCGGCCGAGCTCCCTGGCGATCATGGGCGCCAGCGTCACGCTGGTCGGCGTCAGCTGGGGCGCCTGGCTCGCCGCCGCGCCGAAGCGCGTGCAGCCGGTCCCGCCCGAAGAGCCCTGACCGGCGAAGCTAGCGCGACTTCGACGGACGCTTGGCGCCCACCGCGGCGAAGATGAAGTCGAGGTTCGCCTGCAGGCGCTCCTCGAGCAGCCGCTCGTCGAGCGCGTCCTCGACGCCGTAGAGCAGCGCCACCTGATTGGCGTCGGCAAAGTATGCGATGGTCATCCCGTAGACGGTGATGAGGAGCTGCCGCGAGTTGACCGGCTTGAGCTCGCCGCGCGCCACCGCGACGTCGATGAAGCGTACGCCGCGCTCGAACATCGGCCGCAAGAAGCTCTCGAACATGGTGCGCAGATAGCCGCCCTCGGAGCCGAGGTCCATCGTCGTCAAGCGCGAGAAATTGCGATGGCGCGCCGTGTAATAGAAGAACCCTTTGTAGAACTCTTCGAGCACCTCGGTCGGCGGCAGCTTGCGCGCCAGGATCTCCTGCGACAACGCGATCAGCTCGAAGAGGATCTTCTGCAGCACCGCGCGAAGGAGCTGCTCCTTCGACTGATACCAATAGTAGATCATCGCCTTGTTGACGCTGGCGCGCTCCGCGATCTCGTGCGTGCGGACCCCGGCGAATCCTTTTTGCGCGAAGAGCTCCTCGGCGACGGTGAGGATCTGCTCCTTGGTGTCGCCCGGCATCTCCGAGGGACGCCGCGCGCGACGACCGACGGGACCCGGACGCTTGCGCATCAGTGCTTGAACCAGCTGCCGATGTGCAGGTCGTTCTTGAAGCTGATCACCAGGATCAACCCGAGCAGCAAGAGGACGCCCACCATGTGAACGGTCTGCTCGATGCGCTGGTTGACCTTGCGCCGCGAGACCGCCTCCCAACCGAGGAACACGAGACGCCCACCGTCGAGACCCGGCAACGGCAACAGGTTGAAGAGGCCGAGGTAGATGCTGATGAGCGCGATGATCATGAACGCGTGGCGCGGCCCATGCTCGATGCGCTTGCGCATCTCCTTGACGATCCCGATGGGCCCCGAGCCGTGCTTGACGATGTTCTTGACGCCGCCCTGCGCGAGCGTCTGCAGCACGAACTTCGAGTACTCGAACGGATAGGTGAGCGCGCGCGCGACCCGCTGTCCCGTCGAGACCTGCTCCCAGTTGGTGGTGACGCCGAGCTGCACGCCGATGCGATAGTCGGAGCCGTCCTTCTCGGGCTTGACCTTGAGCACCATGGGCTTGCCGGCGCGCAAGATGTCGATGGCGATGGGGTTGCCCTGCGACGCGTTCACCAGCGGCGCCACGTCCTGCACCTCTTTGACCTTGGTGCCGTTGACCGCGATGACCTCGTCGTCGGGCTCGAAGCCGGCGGCGACGGCCGGCTTGCCTTCGATGACGTCGTCGACGACCGGCGACTTGCCCGGGCCGGGGACGCCCCAGGCGAGGAACATGATGAGCAACATGCAGGCGGCAAAGACGTAGTTGGTCCCCGGGCCGGCGAAGATCGTCGCCAGTCGCTGCCACACCGGCCGATTGGGATAGGCGCGCGGATCGTCTTGCGTCATCCCCTCTTCGCCGGGGTTCAGCCCCGCGATCTGGACGAAGCCGCCGAGCGGGATGGCGGCGATCTGGTACTCGGTCTCGCCGCGCTTGAAGCTGAACAGCTTGGGTCCGAAGCCGATCGAAAACCGATCCACCCGCATGCCCGACAGGCGCGCGACCAGAAAGTGACCGCCTTCATGAACGATGATCAGGACGCCGAGCGCCAGGATTGCCAAGGCGATCGTGGCCGGCGTTGCAAACAGATCCATCCTCCTAAGGTAGCACCGGGGATGGGGGGTTGCTAGGCGTCGGCGATGCCGGTCCGCGAAGCGGGGGCGCGGGGGCGAAATGCCACGAGCAGCCGCAGCCAGGAGCGCCGGCGTGTGCGGGTCGTCACGGTACAGCCGAGGCCAAGCTGCTTGGCGCGGCGGAGGAAGCGCTCCTCGACGGCGACCGGATCGCGCCGTCCGGCGAGCGCATCGAAGGCGCGCCAGGCGCGGGTGCGACGCATGACGAGGTAGCGGCCGCCGAGCGCGACCACGTCTAGCCCCTCGCGCAGCCGACCGAGCGCATAGCCGATCGGTCCCAGCGGCGCGTCGGTCCGGGCGTCGGCCAGCACGATGACGCGACCGCGGGCGCGCTGACAGGCGTCGCGAAATCCGCAGCCCGGGGCGGCGTGGATGACCGCGATCTCGCGGATGCGGCGGCGCAGCATGACGGCGACAGCGACGGTGTTGTCGCCCGAGCCTTCGTCGGCGACCAGGATCTCGGCCGACAAATGCTGGCTCTCGAGATAGCGGCTCACGCGGGAAAGCGTGTGCCCGATGCGCTCCTCGTCGTCGGAGGTGCGCACGATGAACGTCACGTCAGGCGACGCGCTCGTCATCAAGGTCGTGTGGATTATCTACACACGGATCGTCCGGATGCAACCGTTTCCACCGGCGCGGCCGTTCCACAATCGCGGCGCCACGTTCGACCAATCGTGCGCGGGCGCGGCGGCGCGCGCGGCGATCGACATGGCCTCGCGCAGGCTCGGATCGTCACGCAGTCGTACCAGCGCGGCGTGGAGCGCGCGCGCGTCGGCGTCGCAGAAGATGGCGGCGGCGCCGTCGAGCAGCTCGGGCAGGCCGCCGGCGCGCGTGGCCACGACCGGCAGCCCGGCGGCGAGCGCTTCCATCGCCACCGTCGGCGAGCCGTCGATGCGCGACGGGATGCACAGCGCGTCGGCGGCGGCGAGGAGCGACAGCTTGTCGCCACCGCGGAGGTGTCCAAGGAAGCGCACGCCGTTGCGCGCGGCGGCGTGTCTCTCCAGAGACGCGCGCGCTCGCCCCTCGCCGGCGATGAGCAGCGTGGCGCGATCGGGCAGCGCATCGATGATGAGGTCGACGCCTTTGTCGTCGATGAGCCGGCCGAGAAAGGCGAGCACGAAGCCGTCGACGCCGAGACGCGCGCGGGCGGCGGCACGCGCGTCGGGCTCGGTCGCCGTCACAATCGGCGCGACGTCGATGGCCATCGGCACCACGCGACCGGGCGCGCCTTCGACCCGCAGCGACTTGGCGACGTAGACCAGATCGGCGCGGCGCCCCAGCCGCCGCACCAGCGCGTGGCCCCCCGGCAGCGACGACAACATCCGCACGTCGGAGCCGTGCGCGATGGCCAGGTGACGGCGCCCGCGCGCGCAGGCGTCGCCGATCGCGCCCGACGGCACGAGCCAATGCGACACCACCGCGTCCCAGTCGCGCGCCCGTCGCGCCGCTTCGGCGCCGAGCCGCGCCGAGAACGCGAGCGCCTCGGCCCAGTGCTCCCAGTGACTGCCGCGCAGGACGTCGGGCGCGCCGCCCGCCGAGAAGAGCGGCCGATTGGCGTCGGCGCAGACGACGTCGACGTCGCCGACGTTGGCCGCGAGCCAGCGCGCAAAGCCGCCGACAAAGGCGCCGGCCGCGTCGTCGTCGTCGCGCGGATACGAGGTCGTCAGGACGCCGATGCGCACCGCTGTTCCGTTTCCACCGCCGCCGCCACCTCGACCGGAGCGACGCGCGTCGCCCACAGCCGCCGCATCCACGAACGCAAGAGCACGAACGACATCGGGTAGACCACCGTGGTCAAGCGAATGCCCGAGCGCCAGTTGGGCCCGTAGACCGCGCGCACACCAACGTCCTCGACGCGCAAGCGCGCCGCATGCAGGCGCGCCAGCAGATCATTGGGATAGCCGTAGCGCGGAAAGAGGCCGGCCGCGTCGATGACCGCGAGGGCGCGCCGCGACGCGACGGTGTAACCGCATTGCGAATCGAACAGGCGCCAGTAGCCGCTCGTGACCTTGGTGATCATCGAGAGCGCGACGTTGCCGGCGACCCGTGCCGGCGGCATCACGCGCCACACGTCGCCGCGCGCGAAGCGATTGCCTTTGACGTAGTCGGCGGCGCCGTCGACGATGGGCTGCAACAGCGACGGTAGATCGCGCGGGTCCATCTGCCCGTCGCCGGCCATGACCGCCACCGCGTCGACGCCGAGCTCCAGGGCGCGGCGATATCCGGTGGCGATGGCAGCGCCGACTCCGCGGTTCTTGGGATGCTGCAAGACCTCGAGGCCGCGCCGCCGCATGCGCGAGGCTTCGAGGAAGGTACGATCGTGCGACGCGTCGTCGATGACCAGCACGTGGTCGACGAACGCGGGCACATCTCGCACGGTGCGGGCGACGTTCAACTCTTCGTTGAAGGCCGGCACCACGACGGCCACGCGCAGCTCAGCGAACATGACCCGTGACGCTAGCAGATTTTCCGCTACTGAACACTTGACCGCGTACGAGCGCGAACGCATGCTGCGTGAGCAAAGCGAACGGAGCGACCATGGCGGGAAGCGTGAACAAGGTGATCCTCATCGGCAACCTCGGCGCCAAGCCGGAGTTGAAGTATCTGCCGTCGGGGCAAGCGGTGTGCGAGATGCGAATCGCCACCAACGAGAGCTTCACCGACAAGAACCAGGTGAAGCAAGAACGCACCGAGTGGCACCGCGTGGTCGCCTGGGGCAAGCAGGGCGAGAACTGCGCGCAGTATCTCGACAAGGGCCGCCCGGTCTACGTCGAGGGGCGTCTGCAGACGCGGTCGTGGGACGACAAGACCTCCGGCGAGAAGAAGTACATGACGGAGATCGTCGCCCAGACGGTGCAGTTCCTCGGCGGCGGACCCGGCGAGCGTGGCGCTGGCGGCGGCCCGGCTGGCGGTGGTGGCGGCGGTGGCGGCTACGGTCCCCCGCGCGGTCGCAGCGGCGGCGGTGGCGAATCCGAGGGCGGCGGTGGTGGTGGCGGCGGAGACTTCCCGCCTCCTGGCGACGACGATATTCCGTTTTAGCCCCGCATCAGCCCGCGGCTGAACTTGCCGTCGCGCATCTGAGTGATAGCCTTCAGCGGACGTGCGCGCGGCAATCGTCTTATCGATCATGATGATCGCGACCGGTGCGTCTGCCGCGCCGGCCAAGGACGAAGGTGCGCCCGAGATCCTGCTCACCTTCGACGACGGTCCGGCGTTCGACAAGACCCCGAAGGTGTTGGACATCCTCGACCAGCACGGCATCAAGGCCGTATTTTTCGTCAACGGCTGGCACTTCATGGGGACCTCGGCGGCGGCCGACAAAGCGCGCGAGCTCCTACGCGAGGAGCAGCGCCGCGGCCACGCCATCGGCAACCACACGATCCATCACTACTTCCTGTGCGGCAGCTACTACTCCAAGCAGGCGTGGCAGGAGATCGAAGGCAACGCCAAGCTGATCGAAGACGCCATCGGCGTGCGACCCGATCTGTTCCGCACGCCCTACGGCGCGCACTGCAAGTCGCTGGCGCAAACGCTATCGAGCCTCGGTATCAAGCACACCGGCTGGGACATCGATCCGCAAGACTGGCGGCTGCGCAACGCGCCCAAGATCGAAGCCTACGTGGAGAAGCAGCTCTCGACGCTGAAGGGGCGCGCCATCGTGCTGTTCCACGACGTGCAGGCCGCGACCGTCATCGCGCTGCCGCACATCCTCGACTGGCTCGACCAGGAGAACGCCCGCCGCACCGCCGCCGGGCGGCCCGCGATCAAGATCCTCAACTATGCGTACTTGTTGCCCGAACATAAGCTTCTGCCGCCCTTCCTCGACGCGCTCGGGCGCGTGCTGGTCGACCTCCTGAACAAGCCGTCGCTGTCGCCGGTGCGACTCTGGCCCGGCTCCGGCCCTCCGCTTGCCTGGCCTCCGGGTCAGGTGTAGCCTCCTCCTCTTTCGCGAAGGGTGTCGAGATGTTCACGATCCGCGAAGTCTTCCCCGAAGACTTGGAAGGCCTGACCGCCGTCGCGGAGCACCTCAACACGGTCAATCTGCCCAACGACCGCACGGTGCTCGAGAAGCTGATCGAGCATTCGAAGAAGTCGTTCGCCGGCGCCCTCGACGTCTTCAAGCGCGAGTACCTGCTCGTCCTCGTCGATGACACGACCCAGAAGATCATCGGAACCTCGATGATCCACGCGCAGCACGGCACGCGCCGCGCCCCGCACATCTTCTTCGACGTCATGCAGGACGAGCGCTACTCGGAGACGCTCGACCGCCACTTCATCCACAAGGTCCTGCGCATTGGCTACAACTACAACGGCCCGACCGAGATCGGCGGGCTGGTGCTGCACCCGAGCTATCGCCGCAATCCGGTCGCGCTCGGCAAGTGGCTGAGCTACGTGCGCTTCCTCTATATCGGGCTGCACCGCGCGTCGTTCCGCGACGAGGTGCTCTCGGAGCTGTTGCCGCCGCTCGAGACCGACGGCACGTCGCTCTTGTGGGAGGCGCTCGGCCGCCACTTCACCGGGATGTCGTACCAGGAGGCGGACCGCGTCTCGCAGTCGAACAAAGAATTCATCCGCGCGCTCTTCCCGGCCGACTCGATCTACATCTCGCTCCTGCCCTACTCGGTGCAGGGCCTGATCGGCAAGGTCGGTCCCGAGACCAAGGGCGTCGAGAAGATGCTGCGGCGCATCGGCTTCGAGTACGCCGATCGCATCGATCCCTTCGACGGCGGACCGCACTTCATCGCCAAGACGGACGACATCACGCTGGTCAAGGCGTCGCGGGCGGCTCGGGTCGTGGCGCTCCCCGACGGGACCGACGATGCGGTCGTACCGACGGGGCTGGTCTCGGTCGAGCGCGACCGCGCTCCGCACTTCGCCGCCACCGGATCGACGTTCCGCCTCGAGGGCGGCGACGTCGGGCTCCCCGCGGCGACGATGAAACAGCTCGGCCTCCAGCCCGGCGACAGCGTCGGCGTCCTGCCCTTCTGATGCGCGACCACGTCCCCGGCGAGCTGGCCGCCGCGATCCTCCGCGACCCCGACGGCTACGAGCATCGCGCCAGCGAGCTGTGGGCGACGCGGCCGGCGCTGGTCTTGTGGGTGCGGCACTTTGGTTGAACGTTTTGCCAGCAGCAAGTGGCCGAGTTGCGGCCGCACGTCGAAGAGCTGCGCGGGCTCGGCGTCGAGCCGGCGGTGATCGGCTCGGGCACGCCCGAAGAGGCGCGCGCGTTCGCGCAGCAGATGCACACTGACGGGGGCGTCTTGCCCATCTACGTCGACGAGGCGCTGGTCACCTACCGCGCGGCCGGGCTCAAGCGGTCATTCGGTGCGACGCTGTTGCACCCGTCGTCCTGGCTCAAGGGCGTCAAGTCGATAGCCAAGCATCGGCAGCGCAAGACCGCCGGCGATCCGTGGCAGCAGGGCGGCGCGATGTTCGTGCGCCCCGACGGCGAGGTGACCTGGCGCTTCGTCTCCAACTTCAGCGGACATCACCCCGCCATCGCCGAGCTCATCGCCGAGGCGCGCCGGGCCGCCGCGTAGTATTCTCCGCTCATGCGCGCATGGGCGATCGCCGTCGTCGTTTGGGCCGGCGTCGCGCGCGCGCAAGCGGCCCCGAGCGGTGCCGGCGCATCGCCACCACCGACGGTGGCGCAGCAGCGCTTCGAGGCCGCGACCGCGCTCGAGGCCAAGGGGCAATTCGCCGCCGCCGCCGATGCGCTGGTGAAGCTCGGCCACGGATCGCCGGACGATTCGTTCGCCGCCGACGCGCTCTACGAAGCGGCCGTCGTCGCCGAGGAGCGCCTCGCCGATCCGACCCGCGCGCGCACGCTCTACGAAGAGGTGGCGACGAAATATCCCTCCAACCGCCTCTCGCGCCGCGCGCGCACCCGCGCCGACTTTCTCGCGCGCTCGCTGACCACCGGCGAGGAGCCGCTGCGCGAGTATCAGGACATCCTGGCCAAGGCGTCAACGCGGCCGCGCGACGAATCGCGCCAGCGCATGGTCGATCTGCTGCAGCGCCATCCGGAGTTCGCGCTCGCCGATCGCGCGCTCTTCTGGCTGGGGCAGCGGCTGGCCGAAGAGCGCCACTGGGACGAGGCGCAGGCGCGCTTCTCCGAGTTGGAGCGGCGCTTTCCGACGAGCGAGTGGGCCTTGCGCGGCAAGAAGTCGCGCGGTGACGTGCTGCTCGCGCGCTGGCATCCCAAGGCCGCGCGCGCTCTCTATCGCGAGCTCATCGAGTCGTCCGATCCCTTGGCGCGCTCGGCGGGGACCGAGGGGATGGCCGACTCGGTGAGCTGGATCGTGCGCGCCATCCTCGTCGTGGTGTCGCTGATCTATCTCGCCGCGTTCGCCTTCGCGCAGCTGCGCAGCGTCACGCCGCGGGCGCGCTTTCGCCGCGTGCCGCTCGAGCTCTGGTACTACGGACCGGTGGCGGCGCTGTTCGTCGCCGCGGCCGTGACCGAGAACCGCGCTGTCGGCTGGGCGACGACGCTGATCGCGCTCGGCGGCGCGGCGCTGGTCTGGATGACGTCGCTGAGCTCGGCGTCGCGGCTGGCGCGCGGGCCGATTCCGATCAAAGCGCGTCTCGGCCGCGCGGCGGCGATCTTCTTCGCCATCGGCGCGCTCGGCTTTCTGGCGGTGCAGGCGACGGGGCTAACGGATATTGTCGTCGAGACGTTCCGAGCGGGTCCCGAGCGGAGCTGACTGGCCCAGCTGCGCCGACGCCAGGAACAGCTTGTTGTTGCTGTTGTCGACGACGGTCAAGCTCTGCCGCGCCTCCGCCGGCAAGAGCCCGCGCAGCGCCTCGAGACGCACGCGCTCGACGATGAAGAAGACCCGGCGTCCCTTGTGCGCGGTCAGATACTGCTGCAGCTTCTCGGTGTTGCGATCGCCGAGGAAGACCGTCTTCTCGGTGGCGGGCTTGGTGTGATCGTAGATCTCGTTGCGCGTGTAGAAGTTCTCGCCGCGCCAGTAGAGCTGCCAGGCGATGAGCGGCTCCTCGGGACCCTTGCGGTTGGCGTAGTAGGCGGCGACGACGTGCTTCTGCGCCCAGTGCGGTGACAGCTCGATCAGGATCTTGTCGAGGATGAAGCCGGTCCAGGCGACGGCGACGGCGCCGCACAGCCAGACGAGGACCGAACGTGCCGACGGCGTGCCGCGCAAGAACAGCGTCGCGACCCGCACCAGCCACAAGAGCATGACCAGCGTCGGCAGCGTCCAGGCCCAGCGCGCGATGGTGGGCGCGAGGCCATTGGGCGCCGACGGCCCCAGCCAGATGCCGACGACGAGCGCGACCGCGGCCAGGCCGAGCATCATCGCCGCGTAGCGCGACGGCTGCGCGTCGTCGGCGGCGGTCGGCGGCGGCGTCTGCTCGGTCTCCTTGCGCGAGAGCCACGAGACCAGCGTCAAGCCGGCGACCGCGAGCGTCGCGGCGATGGCGAACACCAGGATCTGCGCGCCGTACTCGTAGCGCGTGCCGTACTGCGAGATCGTCGGCCACGGCCGTCCGGTGCCGGGCGCGTTGACGTAGTCGTAGTTGAACTCCCACAAGAGGCGCGGCGGGAAGGACGACAGATCGCGTCCGCTCAAGAACGTGAGCGGCACGGCGACGAGCGCCAGGCCCCACAGATGCGACCGCGTCGGCGCGCGCAACAGATCGTCGAGGAAGAGCCCCGCCAGGACGGCGAGCGCCGGCAGCGCCGGCAGGATGTAGTGGTGGAACTTGGTGTTGACGATCGACACCGTCGAGAACTCGACCAGGAACCAGACCAGCGCGTAGCCGACCAGCTTGGCGCGCGGCGACTCGCGGTCGCGCTGGCGCGTGAAGCCGAGCGCCGCGGCGAGCGTGGCGATGCCCGACCACGGGAACATGCCGTAGCCGATGTACTGGATGTAGTACTCGAAGGTGCCGCGATCGCCGTGGCGGCCCTGCGCGCGATGCACGTAGTTGTCGCCGATGAACTCGTTCCAGAACGGCCAGCCGTGGCGGATCAGCATGGCGTGATACCAGGGGCAGGCGGCGGCGACGAAGAGCACGACCCCGCGCGGGATCTCGAGCTTGAAGAGGATGTCGCGCCAGCGGCCGCTGAACAGGAGATAGAGCACGAGGACGATGCCCGGCAGCGCGATGCCGGCCGGCCCCTTGGCCAGCGACGCGACCGCGCCGAGGACGTAGGCGGAGAAGAGGTAGAGCTGGCGCAGGTTGGTCGCGCGCGCGCACCACCAGAGGCCGACGAAGAAGGCGACGAAATAGGGGAACATCGGCACGAGGCCGATGGTGCGCAGCTGGTGGCCGCGCCCGACGGTGAGGACCATCTCGAGCTGGACCGAGATGACGATGAGCTGCGGCAAGGTGACGATGACGAAGAGCGCGACGAAACCCCACCACGCGGCGGCGCGCGGATAGGACCAGCGCCATCGGCCGAGGCGCAGCTCGCCGCGCGGCAGGATGCGCTCGCCCTCCTCCTCGGGCAGGAGCAGCGCCAGACCCGCGAGCGCCAGCGCGATCGTCATCGGCGAGACGAACGGCATGTCGGTCATCGCCTGGCGGCTGATGAAGGCCCACTGGGACGACGTGGCGAGGACGATGGTGGCGAGCGTGCCGGCGCGACGGCCGGCGAGGCGCGAGACGAGCGCCCAGATCGACCACAGCGCCGCCAGCGAGAGCAGCACGTGCGGCATGCGCGCGGCCCATTCGGCGCGCCAGTCGGCGACCATCTGATTGGCGCCCGCGTGCGCCCACTCGAGCCCGAACAGCTTGAACGAGAGCGCGGTGATCCACGAGGTCAGGACGGGCTTCGACCAGAACTCGGTGCGATCTTGCGGCGAGCCCGGCCACCACAGGCTGATCCAGTCATTGCGGTGCGCCATCTGGCGCGCGACCTCGCCGTAGTGCGTCTCCCAGGGATCCCACAGGCCGTAGTTGCCGGCGAGCGGCACGTAGATGATCGCGCACAAGCACATGAGCGCGAGGCCGATCCGCTTCTCGGGCGTTCCGGCGATGGCGTCGACAAACCGCTTCACGGCGAAAAATCTAACACGGGTTTGAAGAAGCGATAGCCGCCGGGATGCGTGTCGCGCGGTTTGAGGAGCAGGCAGCCGTGGCCGCTCAGCGTGAGCGGCAAGGTGCCGGCGGACATGAGGCTCGGTGTCTCAGAAGCGTGCAGCAGATCGTGGAGCGGCAGCCCGTCGAACATGAGGGGCAGCGGCACGAACAGGGTCGCCTCGAGGGGGCGCGGGCTCGCGTTGGCGACGAAGATCAGCGTCTGGGCCGGATCGTCGGTGACGCGCGCGAAGGCGACGAGGTCGGTGCCCGGCTGCGGCATGGCGACGTAGCGGCCGTTGTGCAGCGCCGGCTCGCCGCGCCGGATCGCGCACAAGTGGCGAACGAGGTCGAGCCGCTCGCGATCCCACGCCGACGGCGGTGGAACGGGCCGGCGGTTCTCGGGATCGCGCGCGCTGCCGGGCATGCCCAGCTCGTCGCCGTAGTAGATCATCGGGACGCCCGGATAGGCGAAGGCGAGAGCGAGGGCCAGCCGCACGCGGGCGGCGTCATCGTCGAGCGCGGTGGCGAGGCGCGCCGTGTCGTGCGAGCCGACGAGCGACCACGACGCCTGCAAGGACGGCAGCTCCATGTCGGCGACGAGCCGGTCGAGCGCGGCCTGGAGCTGGCCCGCCGGAGCCGACGACGAGGCGAGCGCGACCGCCGTCGAGCGCAGCCAATAGTTCATGATGCCGTCGAGCCCGCCGGTGCGCACCCAGCCGGCGCCGTAGCCCATGATCTCGCCGATGACGCCGTCGGTGGCGCCGGCGGTCCAGGCCGCGCGCGCCAGCTCGCCCGCGAAGGCGGGGCCGAGATCGTTGGCCGTGTCGAGCCGCCAGCCGGTGGCGCCGCGGGCGGTCCAGCGCGCGATGATCTCGGCGCAGGCGTTGCGCACGTTGACGTTGCCGGTGTCGAGCTCTCGCAACGTCGGGTAGCCGCGCCAGTCCGAGCCGGTGAACCAATCGGGATGCTCGGCGCGCCAGCGGTGGGTCTCGCCGACGTGGTTGAAGACCCCGTCGAGGATCAGGCCGAGGTCGCGCGAGCGGCACGCGGTCGCCAGCCGATCGAAGGCGGCGTCGTCGCCGAACGCGGGATCGATGACGTCGTAGTCGGCGGTGTCGTACTTGTGAGCCGACGGCGAGGCGAAGATGGGGGTCAGATAGATGGCGTCGGCCCCCACGGCGACCACGTGATCGAGGTGTGCGGCGACCCCGTCCAGGCCACCAAAGGCGCTGACGAAGAGCTGATAGACCACGTGCGGCACGGGGCCTTGTACCACGAGGCATTTTTGGAGCGAAAGCCGGCGTTTTTTGCTTTACGTGATTCCCGGCACATCGTATTAACATCCGAACGTTGCATCATTAATATTGGGAGGGCTTCAACAATGCGGCAGCAGATGTTCTTGGCTTTGGCTCTCGCGGCGGTGGGTGGGTTCACGCTGGCGAACTGCGGTGGCGGTTCGAACAACAACAACAACAACGGCGATCTGGGAGCCGACATGGCTGGCGGTGGCGGTCCCGCTGACATGGCGGCAGCCAAGCTGAACTGCCTCGGCGTCGGCAACTGCGTCTTGCAGTGTGTCGTCGGCGGAACGGGCGACATCAACAGCTGCTTCACGATGTGCTCGAAGCAGGGCAAGACCGGCTCCGCCAACAAGTGGGCGACGGC
>JAQBQH010000075.1 GCA_028287105.1 Myxococcales bacterium | reverse complement strand
CCGTGCTCGCGCAGCCACTTGCCGGCGTCGGCGATGGTGCCGGCGACCAGCTTCACCTCGGCGCCGTAGTGGCGGCACTCGTCGACGAAGGCGCGCGGCGTATCGTCGGGCATCACGACGAGGACCGGCAGCTTCGCGGCCGCGCCGTAGGCGGCGAGCGCGCCGGCGGCGTTGCCGGCCGACGGTGCCATCAGCATCCTGGCGCCGAGCGCGCGCGCCATCGAGACGGCCACGGTCATGCCGCGCGCCTTGAACGAGCCGGTCGGGTTGCGCGCTTCGTCCTTGACCCAGATGCGGTCGGAGACCTGCACGAGCGGCGTGAGCCCTTCGCCGAGCGTGACCTCGCCGGCGGCGAGCGGCAGCACCTCGCGATAACGCCACAAGGAGGGCGCGCGTCCGCGCAGCGACTCTTTCGGCATCGTCGACGGCGAGAGCGCGTAATCGACACGGATGGGCATGCCGCAGGCGGTGCACACGGTCTGGAGCGCGTGCGGATCATGCGCCGTGTTGCAGGCAAAGCAGGTGAGGCCGCTGAACGCCGTGCTCAGTTGCATTCGCCCTCCACGGTTCGACTCGCCGCCGGCGTCGATCCCCCCGGGGAGGGCGGGGAAGCGGTTGCCTGCGAAAAGAGCGTCGTAACCCCCCGAATCACCAGGCGCAGCATAGCAGCCATTGCATTTTGGCGCGGGGCTTCTTAGACTGAATGAAGCCTCATTCAGCAACAGGAGACCGAACGTGAGCAAGCCGATCCCCGCCATCAATCGCTACCGCGCCGACCTTCGCGAGCTCCACTTCTTGCTCTTCGAGCAGATCAAGATCGAGGAGATCCTCGGTCAGGGGAAGTTCGAGAGCTGGGACGCCGACGCGATCAAGTCGACGCTGACCGAGATGTACAAGTGGTGCCGTGAAGTGACCGGCCCGCTCAACGCCACCGCCGACGCCGAGGGCTGTCACCTCGAGAACGGCGCCGTCACCACGCCGAAGGGCTTCAAGGAGGCGTGGAAGAAGCTGTACGACGCGGGCTGGAAGTCGATCGGCGTCGACGCCGAGTACGGCGGAGCCGGCGCGCCGCGCGTCGTGCAGCTGCTCGTCGAGGAGATGCTCTCCGGGTCGAACACCGCGTTCTCGATGTACAGCGGGCTCACCTACGGCGCCGCCGAGGTCGTCGAGGCGTTCGGCACGCCCGAGCAGCAGAAGCTGTTCGCCGAGCGCATGTACTCGGGCGTCTGGGGCGGCACGATGTGCCTCACCGAGCCGCACGCGGGCTCCGACGTCGGCTCGGCGCGCACCAAGGCGACGCCGAACGGCGACGGCACCTACAACATCAGCGGCACCAAGATCTTCATCTCGGCGGGCGATCACGATCTCACCGACAACATCATCCACCTGGTGCTGGCGCGCGTGCCGGATGCGCCGGCCGGCACCAAGGGGCTGACGCTGTTCATCGTGCCGAAGGTGCGCACCGACGCCGCCGGCAAGCTCGGCGAGTCGAATGACGTGGCCGTCGGCAACATCGAGCACAAGATGGGCATCAACGGCTCGTCGACGTGCGTGCTCAACTTCGGCGAGAATGGCAAGTGCCTCGGCGTTCCCGTCGGTGGCGACGCCAAGCTGAACCAGGGCATGTCGCAGATGTTCAAGCTGATGAACTCGGCGCGCATCGCGGTCGGCATGCAGGGCTACTCGGTGGCGTCGGCGGCGTTCTTGAACGCGCTCGACTACGCCCGCGAGCGCAAGCAGGGTCCGTCGATCAAGGCGTTCAAGGATCCGACGGCGCCGCGCGTGTCGATCATCGAGCATGCCGACGTGCGCCGCATGCTGCTCGACATGAAGTCCAAGGTCGAGGGCATCCGCGCGCTGGCCGTGAAGCTGGCACATCAC
Source organism: Myxococcales bacterium (assembly GCA_028287105.1). Taxonomy (GTDB): domain Bacteria; phylum Myxococcota_A; class Polyangia; order Palsa-1104; family Palsa-1104; genus JAQBQH01. The sequence continues at coordinate 40,359 of JAQBQH010000075.1, read as the reverse complement.
CAGGACATGTCGACGCTGCTCGAGGGCAAGGACGATCAGGCCGTCGCCTATCACCGCGGCCAGGTCGACCTCCTGGTGCCGCTGGTCAAGGCGTACGGCTCGGATCAGGGGTTCCGCGTGTGCGAAACCGCCATCCAGACCTACGGCGGCGCCGGCTATACGCGCGACTACCCGGTCGAACAGTACTGCCGCGACGCCAAGATCTTCTCGATCTACGAGGGGACCAACCACATCCAGGCGATGGACCTCGTCGGGCGCAAGCTGGCTCAGGGCGGCGGTGTCAACCTGCAGCAGTTCGGCGCCGACGTGGCCAAGTTCGTGGCCAAGAACGTCGAGCATCCCAAGCTGGCCAACGAGGTGAAGAGCCTCGGCAAGGCGCAGGAAGCGATCACGCGCTCGGCGATGAAGCTGCTCATGTGGTTCCAGACCGGGCAGCTCGAGATGGTGCCGCTGGTGGCCAACCGCTTCCTCGAGATGATGTCGGAGCTGGCGGTGTCGTGGCTGCTGCTCGACGCGGCCGTCATCGCCGACGAGAAGGTGAAGTCGGTCGCGGCGGGACATCCGGACGTCGCGTTCTACGCCGGCAAGGTGGCGGCGGCGCAGTACTACGCGCGCAACGTCCTGCCGGGCGTCGAAGAGAAGGCGCGGCAGCTGGATGTCGAGGACCGGACCGCCCTCGACATCCCGGATGCCGCTTTCGCAAGCCTGTAAGAATTCCTAACGAAGAAGGAACTAACGATTTCCGTCGATCTCGCGCGACGAGTCCTGCGGCTTGGAGTTGCCGATGTTCTCGTCGTTGCGAGGTGCGGACGGCTGCGGCGCGGTCACCGGGACCGCGGGCGCCGGCGTGCCCTGCTGCTGCGGGATGTTCGGCTGACCCGAAGCGGCCTGGTTGCCCGGAGACGCCTGGTTACCAGCAGCGCCCTCAGGTCCGGGACCGCCGTGCTGATCGGGTGCGCGCTCCTGAGCGCCGGCATGCTGACCGGAACCGGCGTGCTGACCGGGACCGCCCGGCTGACCCGGTGCGCCCGACTGACCCGGCGCGCCCGACTGAGCCGGTGCGCCCGGCTGACCCGGCGCGCCCGGCTGACCCGGACCACGACCGCGGCCACGTCCGCCGCGACGACGCTTGTGCTGCCCGTCACGATCGAATCCGCCCGGCTGATTCGGCCCTCCCGCCTGCGCGCCCGGTGCTCCTGGCGTTCCCGGCCCGCCCGGTCCCTGCGCATGCTGCCCCGACCCGCCCGGTCCCTGCGGACGCGGCGGCCTCGGCGGACGCGGCCCACGCGGCGGACCGCCCGGACCTCCCGGCCCGCGACGATCGCCACCCGGTCCACCACCAGGACCACCACCACCAGGACCGCCACCGCCAGGACCGCCGCCGCCAGGACCACCGCCCGGACGACCGGGGCCGCCGGCGCGATACTCGCCGCCCGGACCGCCCGGACCGCCCGGCCCGCGACCACCGGGACCGCGCCCGCCAGGACCGCGCTTGTCGCCGCCCGGTGCACCCGGCGGACGATCGCGACGCGGACCCTTGCCGCGCTTCTTGTCGAACTTGCCGCCGCGGCGATCCATGCCCGCGTTGGGATCGCGCGACAGCATCCAGCCCGATCCCGCCGACGGCGTCGGACCGCCACGCTCTTCGCGCTCTTCCTTGGGCCCCTCGCCGGACGCCAGGCGATCGGACTTCACGAGCGACTTGAGGCCCTTCGGCCCCTTCTGCTTGGGCGCGCCGAAGCCGCCGGCGCCGCCCCCACCACCGCCGCCGCCACGACCGCGATCTCCGCCGCCGCCGCCGCCACCACCGCCGCCGCGACCACGGTCGCCACCGCGTCCGCGATCGCCGCCGCGTCCACCGCGCTCGTCACGACGTCCACCAGTGCTCACGTCGACCAGCAGGTCGACCACATAGAAGTGCTCGCCGACCTTGGTCCCGCCGCGCGGCTCCGCTTCGCCGCCGAACACGCGCACCAGGCGGACCTTCGCCGCGCGATCGCCGACCGCGTCGAGCGCCTCGGCCAACCGCGCCAGCCGATCGCCGGTCACCGCCAGCGCCTCGCCGAGCTTCTCGGTCATCTGCTCGGGCGTCACGCCCTCGCCCTGGAGCTTCGCGCGCGCGTCCGATCCCTGGCGGATGGTCAATCCGCTGAACTCGGTCACCGTGCGCAGCGGGCTCTTCTTCTCGGCTTCAGTCTTTTCTTTTTCGTCGCTCATTTCTTTTTTCCGCCTTTGAGGAGATCGGCAAACGTGCCCAGGCTCGTCGGTGAGTGCGCCGCCTCGTTCGGCACGTTCTCGCCCTCTTCGCCCGGCTGAATCAGTCCGAGCGACAATCGCCGCTTGTCGCTGTCGACGGCGAGTACTACCACATCGAGCTTGGCGCCGATCTTCGTTGCGTCCTTGGCGTGCCTGAGCGGCCGCCCGGCCCCGAGCTCACTGATGTGCAACAGTCCCTCGACCCCCGGCGCAATCTCGACGAAGGCGCCGAACTGCTCGAGCCGCTTGACGGTGCCGGCCGCGCGCGCGCCCTCGTAGAAGCGCGTCGCCGCGTCGCTCCACGGGTCGCGCTCGAGCGACTTCAGCGATAGAGAGATGCGCTCCGGCCGCTTCGGGTCGTCGCTCTTCTCCATCTTCTTGACCTGGACCTCGACCTCTTGCCCGACCGAGAGCACCTCGTTCGGATGCGAGACCCGCTGAAAGCCGATCTCGCTCACGTGCAGCATGCCCTCGACGCCGCCGAGGTCGACGAACGCGCCGTACTCCTTGATGGCGGTGATCTTGCCCCTCAGCACCGAGCCGACGGCCAGCGTCGCGCGCACCTCGGCGCCGCGCGTGGCCTGCTCCTCCTCGAGGAGCGCCCGCCGCGACACGACCATGTTGAGCCCGCGGCCGCCCAGCTCGTAGCGCGTGATGCGGAAGCGCAGCTTCTGTCCGACGAAGGTGTTGGCGTCCTCGGTGTGCCTGAGGTCGAGCTGCGAGATCGGGCAGAACGCCCGCACCCCGGCGATCGTCACCTCGACGCCGCCCTTGTTGACGCCCGAGACCACGCCCTCGACGGGGACGCCCATCTGGAACGCCTGCTCGAGCTCCGCCTTGCCCTCGGCGCCGCGGCCCAACACGCGGCTCAGGACCACGCTGCCCGACGGCCCGCCCACCTCGACGACGCGCGCCTCGATCTCGTCACCCTCGGCCACCGTCACGTTGCCGTCGGCGTCGCGCAGCTGATTGAGATCGATGACCCCGTCCGACTTGCCGCCGATGTCGACGAACGCCGAGTCGCGCCCGATGGAGATGACGCGCCCCTTGACCGGATCGCCGATCGACGGCTCCTTGCGCTTCTTCTTCGAGCGACCGGTCTCCGGTCCCTCGTATTCGGCGAGCATCTTGGCGAAATCGTCTTCTTCGGCGGGGGGCGACATGGGCGGGCTAGTCTACAACGGATGGCGCCGGCTACAACCGCGCGGCTACCACTTCTTGAGGAAGGCGGTGACGCTGGGCTGTTGCGCGCCCACGTAGGCCCGGCACAGCTCGATCGACTCGAGCGCCTGCGCCAACAGCCGCGGTCCGCCCGGCAGCTTCGACGAGCGATCGTGGAAGTAGCTCTCCATGTCCTTCTGATGCGGCTCGTCGCAGAACGAGACGGCGAACATCGGCGTGTAGGCCATCATCTCGGCCGATAGCTTCTTCACCATCTGATCGAAGTTGGCCTTGAGATACTCCCACCCGATCGGACGCGTCGCCGGGTCGCGGTCGAGGTTCCACACGATCCCCATCGCCTCGCGCGGATCGAACTCGCTCGAGCTGACCACCTTTAGCGCCGCCTTGGCGAGCGCCGGATCGCGGAACGTGCCCAGCGACGCGAGCAGCCGCTCCCGGTCGTGGCGGTCGGCCGCCTTCTTGGCCTCCGCGTGATACTTGTCGAAGAGCGCGCGGTCGCCGCCGCGTGCAGCGACGTGCAGCGCCGTGCCGGCCACGTCGGGGCTGAGCGCCTTGCGATCGGCGATCCACTTGAGCGCCAGCGTCCGGGCCTCGGCGCGCAGCGCCGCGTCCTCGCCCTCGTCGGCGACGAGCCCGAGCACCGCCGGGCGCAGGAGGCGCGTGTCTTCGTCCTCGCCGGCCTTCGGCGTCCAGCCCAGCTGATGCGCCTTTTCGCCGTAGAGCTTGGTGATGAGCCGCTGATAGTTGGCGCGCTCCGCCGGCTGCACCAGGTGCTGGTGCAGCCCCTCGATGATCCCGATGACCTCGTCGGCGACGAGCCGCCGCTGATCCTGCGCCAGCGACGGCAACAGCGCCAAGACGTCGCCGAACGGGATGCGACCCGCGCGCACCAGCGCCCGCACGTCGTCGAGCAGGCCCACGGTCTCCGCCAGGTCGAGCTTCTTGCGCCCGTCGGGGCCGAGCAGCTTGGTCAGGAGATCGGGCGAGTAGGCGGCGCGGTAGTAGCCAACCTCGGCGTCGTTGGCCAGGAGCCACGTCGGGCAGGCGGGCGCGCTCCCGAGCGCCATCGTCTCTTCGCGCTTGGTGACGAGCTGACAGGCGCGCTCGGTCTTGCCGTTCGCCTCCCAGCGCACGCACACCGGGATCTGCCAGGTCTGGTTGTTCGCGCCCTTGGACCCGATCGGCATGAAGCGCCGCTGCGACAGCGCCAGCGACGGCGCCTTGCCTGCCTCGCACTTGAGCGCCACGTCGACCATCGGCGCGCCCGCCTGATCGAGGAACGACTTGAACGCCGCCGTCACGTCGCTGCGGCCGGCCGCCTGCGCGATGGCGCCGATGAAGTCGTCGGCGGTGGCGTTGCCGTTGGCGTGCTTGGTCAGATAGCTCTTGATGCCGGCGCGAAACTTCTCGGCGCCGACGAAGCGCTCGAACATCGCCAGCACCGACTCGCCCTTCTGATAGGTGATGGCGTCGAAGGCGTTGTAGATGTCGTCGTTCGACACGATCGGCTGGCGGATCTGCCGCGCGGTCATGAGCGCGTCCGTCGCCAGCGCCTCGCCGCGCGCCTCGACGAACGACGTGTTGTGGCTCCACTCCGGCTTCCAGGCGTCGATGATCTTCGCCTCCATCCAGCTGGCGAACGACTCGTTGAGCCAGATGTCGTCCCACCACTGCGTCGTCACCAGATCGCCGAACCACTGATGCGCGAATTCGTGCGCCGCGGTCGTCGCGTAGCCGCGCTCGAAGTGCAAGCTGCGGTTGGTCGCCTTGGCGATCATGATGTTCTGCGCGAAGGTCACCATGCCGGCGTTCTCCATGGCGCCGAACGTCGACGTGATGGGGATGGCGACGTTGTCGAGCTTGTCGAACGGGAAGGGAATGCCGAAGTACTGCTCGAGGAGCTCGACCAGCTTGCCCGACACCTCGACGGCGTAGGCGGCGTCCTTGCCGCGGCCGAACGGCGCGGCGACGCGGACGGCCGTCTTCTTCTGCCCGGCCTTGCCGGCGTCGACCATCTCGTAGGGGCCGACGGCGAACGCGACGAGGTACGACGGCAGCGGCGCGGTCTCGGCGTAGGTCACGACCTTGGTGGCGCCGTTGACCTTCTCCGACGTGACCTGCGTGTTGGAGATGGCCACCAGCTTGGACGGCACCTCGAGCGTCAGCTGCCACGGCACCTTGACGCTCGGCTCGTCGAAGCAGGGAAAGACGCGCCGCGCGAAGATGGCCTCGAACTGCGTGATGGCGTACCAGCGATCGTCCTCCTTCTGCGCGAAGAGGCCGCGGTCATCCTTGCGCGAGATCGGCCCCTGCCATTCGACGTGCAGCCGCGCCGCGCCGGCCGCCAGCGGCTTGTCCGCCTGGAAGCCGATGAAGTTCTCCCCGCCGGCCACAATCTTGGCGGGCGAGGTCACGCCACCGACGGTGAACGCCGCTTTGGCGACGGTGAGCTCGGTGCCGTTGAGCCACAGCACCTCGGTCGCACGGGCGATCTTCAGATCGATGTCGATGCTGCCCTTGAAGGTCGGCTGCGCCGGATCGACCGTGATGCGCGCGCTGTAGCGCGTCGGGCGCGCGGCGTCGTCGAGCCGAAGCTTGGGCGGCGAGGCGGCGGAGGCGCGGGTGTCGAAGGTGGAAAGCGCGGTGACGGCGACGAGGGCGAGCGGGATCACGATCAGACTGCAGACTTTCGTCATCAATATCTCCAGCGTTGCGGGGCGCACGGTACCACCGCTGGAAACACCGCAGCCGTCGATTTGTTCCAGCGAGCGCGCGAATTGCGAACGACGCGGGTGGGGCCCTACGGTTTTTGCGCGAGGCGTCGCTCGGCGTCGTTGGCGAGCCAACGATCGATCTTGGCCACCGTCGCCTGAAAGTGCTCCGTCTTCGGCGCCAGCTCGGCGTAGGTCGCGCGCGCCGACCGCGCCAGCGAGAGCGCCCGCGGCCGCTGGTCCGGCTGCGTCAGCCACAGCGCTCGCGCGTAGTCGAACTGAACGTCGGCGACGGTGAAGGGGCTCATATCGTCGTTGAGAACCTTGTGCGCCGCCTCGAGCTGCGCGCGCGCCGGCTCGAGCTGTCCGTCGGCCAGGAGCGACTCGGCGTACATCATGCGATCGACCACGAGATCGGGATGAAACGGCGGCATCTGCTTGCTGTCGTCCTCGAGCGCTTTTTTGTAATAGGCGAGCGCGCCCTTGCGATCGCCCGACGCGCTCGCGATCTGCGCCAGATCGCTCAGCACCTCGTCCTTGACGCCCTTCTGCGCCTCGAGCAGCAGCGTCTTGGCCTCGTCGTAGCGCTTCATCTCGCGCAAGGTCGAGCCGAGGTAGAGCTGCAGCCGGGTGATGAGATACTGATTGTCGGGCGACACGTCGCGCACGGTGCGCAGCGCCGACTGGCACTCGGCCAGCGCCTTGCCATACTCCCCGACGTCGCGCAGCCCCTTGCACAGATAGGCGCGCATCTCGAGCGTGCGCGGATGGCTGGCGCCGAACTCCTTGAGCGAGAAGTCGACGCCGCGTTTGAGCCAGTCGAGCGCCTCCTTGAACTGCCCCGCGTCACCGGCGGCGACCCCGAGCATGGTCAGCTCCCACTCGTTGAGCGGCTCCTGCGATTTCTGCGCGTGCTGCTCGAGGCAGTGCAGCCGCTCCTTGGTACGGCCGAGCCGATTGAGCGCGACGCAGTGGGTGTGCTCGACGAAGCTGGCCAGGTGCGGCTCGGGCGCGCCGCGCTGTAGCGCCGCCTGCGTCACGCGTTCCCAGTAGAGGAACTCGGGCATCTCGTTCTTGTAGATGAGCTCCTGCGCCAGCCGCGCCGCCGCGTTCTTGAGGGTCTTGTCGTCGCGACCGCCGAGCGCCGCCGCGAACGCCTCGCGAAAGGCCGGGATCGATTTCGCCTCCTCGCCCTGATCGGCGTAGGCGCGCCCGAGCCACAGCTCCACCTCGGCGACGAGCGGCTGCCAGCCGATGGCGCGCGCGTCGATGAGGAGCGGCTCGCCGATCTTGATCGCGTCGGCGTTCTTACCGACCGCGTGCTGCGCCTGCATCGCGGCCAGCCGCTCCTCCAGCTCGTCGACGCGCTTGACCACCTTGGCGTCGCGCGGCCGCGGCGTCGGCGCCTTCAAGGCCGCGACGTCGGCGCACTCGGCCACGGGCGCGAGCGAGCGGCCCGCGCGCGGCGCCTCCTGCACCGTGTCCGTGTCGGGATGCTGCATGACCGCCGCCAGCGCCGACAGCTCCTTCAGCCGATCGCCGAGGCAGGCCATGCGCAGATCGAGCACCTCCTCCGAGGTCTCGCCGCGCACGCGCGTCGCTTCGCAGGCGTCGCGATATTGGTTTGACCAATCGAGCGCGTACTGATCGAGGATGCGCGACACCGACTGCGACGCCATGTCGGCGTAGGGCAGCCCGGTGCCGGCGAACGCCACGCGCACGCGCTCACGGGCCTCGGCGCTCCACGCTTTTTGCACCTCGTCGCGCGCGCCTTCGCACAGCCGCCGCCGCGCCGCCTGCCCGCGCACGAAGCCGACCACGCCGAGCGTCAGCACCAGCGCCATGGCGGCGACGGTGGCGATGCGCCGGCGCGCCACCGCCGGATCGCGATCGAGCGCCGCGAGGAGCGCATCCATCGAGGGGAAGCGGTGGATCGGATCCAACGAGAGCGCGCGCATCACGATCTTCTGCACCCACGACGGCACGTCCGATTGGCGCGGCGGCTCGGCGGCCATGCTGCGTCGCCGGTTCTTCAGCTTCTCGGCGACGGTGAGGAGATCGTCCGCGTCGATGGTGTCGGTGACGTCGTAGGGCTTCTGCTTGTAGAGCGCCTCGTAGAAGGTGACGCCGAAGCTGAACTGGTCGGCGCGATCGTCGCAAGCGCCGTTGGCCACCTGCTCGGGCGCCATGTAGGCGGGCGTGCCGATGACCTGATCGGCGCGCGTCACCTGCGACAACGAGTGGTGGCCCGAGTCGCTCGCCGACGGCAGGTCGCCGCGCGGCCGCTTGGGCATGCGCGGCACCGGTTTGCCGTCGGGGCGATCGGCCGGGGTGACGCCGCTCGGGTTCGACAGATCCTCGAGCTCACGCGCCAGACCGAAGTCGACGACGCGCACGCGGCCGTCGGCGCCGAGGAGCACGTTGTCGGGCTTGAAGTCACGGTGCACCAGGCCCGCGGCGTGCGCGGCGGCGAGCCCGCGGCCGGCGTCGCGCATGACGGCGACGATCTCGCGCCACGGGCGCGGCGTCTTGAGCCAGCGCTTGAGCGTCTGCCCCTCGACGTACTCCATGGCGACGAAGGCCTGATCGCTGCCGTCGGTCTGACCGCCGTCGCCCTTGCCGCCGAGCACCGTGCCGACGTCGTAGACCGGCACGACGTTGGGGTGCGACAGACGCGCCAGCGCCTGCGCCTCGCGGATGAGCCGCTGCTTGCCCTCTTTGCCGAGGGTGCCGATGCGCAGGAGCTTGAGCGCGACCTTGCGGTCGAGCTCCGGGTCGTAGGCGAGGAAGACGACGCCCATGCCGCCCTGCCCGATCGACGAGATCAGGACGTAGCGGCCGATGCGATCGCCGGAGCGAAAGCCGGCCTCGCCGGTCGCTTGCGGCTCGGTCGCCGGGCGATCCGCTGCCGTGCGGCTCCCCTTTTCGTCGTCGGTGGACACAGACCGGGCCGCCGACGAGTGTAGCACGCGGCCGAATCAGCCGCCGACGCTGCCCTTTTGCCAGCCATCGAGGAAGTGGCCGTCGAAGGGCGTGCCGTGGCAGGTGGCGCAGGCGTGCTTGCCGCCGTCGCTGCGGACGAGCTTGCCGACGAAGTTGGCATCCATCCACGCGGCGAGCGCGTCGTCGTCGCTGCGATCGAGGAAGGTGGCGCGGCCCTGATGGCAGGAGTCGCACCAGAGCGGCTGGCCGCCGGCGAGCTTCAAACCGCGGACGAAGTGCTGCCACATGCCGAGCGCCACGCGCTTGTTCGGCGTCGAGGCCTCGTAGTTGACGCCGTCGTGGCAGCCGGCGCACTTGAGGCCGAGCGAGACGGTGAAGCTGTCCATCACGCGGTCGCGGAGCGCGTCGTCGAGGAGCTTGGGCGAATCGGGGAGCTTGGCCGGATCGAGGCCGCTCGACTGCAGCGTGGCCAGGAGCGAGGAGGCCCGCGGCGCGGCCGCCGGCTGCGGTGCCGCGCCACCACAACCGACGACCGCGGCCGCGAGAACGAACGCGCACGCCGCGGCGGACGCGAAAGAGCGCGAAAATGGAAGAGGCGAGAACGGTAGAGGCGAGAACGGAAGAGGCGAAACCGTTGTGCGACGCATGCCCGCTTCGTAACGCCGTTCGGCGGACGGCGATACCCAGCGCCTTTGCTACGAGCGTTTCCAATTTGGAAACACCGCAACGGAGCCGCTGTAGCTATGCGGAGAGCAGGTTTCGCGCGATCTGCGAGATCTGGATTTCGTCGGTGCCGCCGTAGATCTGCAGCACCTTGGCGTCGCGACAGAGCTGCTCGACCTGATACTCGGCCATGTAGCCGTTGCCGCCGTGCAGCTGCACCGCCTCGAGGCAGACGTCCATGGCCGCCTGCGCCGAGTAGAGCTTGCAGGCCGACGCCTCGGCGAGCGTCATCGACTTGCCCGCGGCGGACAGCTCGATCTGCCGGAACACCAGGTTCTGGATGTTCATGCGCGCGACCTCCATCTTCGCCAGCTTGAGCTGGATGAGCTGGAACTCGCCGATGGGCTTACCGAACTGCACGCGCGTCTTGGCGTACTCGACCGAGAGCTGGAGGCAGCGCTCGACGATGCCGAGCGCCATGGCGGCGACGCCGGTGCGCTCCATCGTGAACGTGTCCTTGGCGCCGGAGCGCGCCGGCAGATCCTCGGTCTCGCCGATGAGCCGCTCTTTGTCGACGCGCACGTTGTCGAGGAACAATTCGCCCGTCGGCGAAGAGTGCAGGCCCATCTTGCGCAGCGGCTTCGACTGCACGAGACCGGGCGTGCCCTTGTCGAGGACGAACGAGAGCACCTTGCGCTCCTTGGCGGCAGTGACGCCGTCGTCGAGCTTGCAGATGAAGACGATGGTGTCGGCGTAGGGCCCGTTGGTGATGAAGGTCTTGGAGCCGTTCAAAACGTAGCCGTCGCCGTCGCGACGTGCGGTCGACTTCATGCCGCCGAACGCGTCGGAGCCGGAGCCGGGCTCGGTGATGGCCCAGGCGCCGATCTTCTCCAGGGTCAGCAGCGGCAGCGCCCAGCGCTCTTTTTGGCGCGGCGTGCCGCGCGACATGATCGCCGCGGGCGTCAGGCCCATCGAGACCCCGAGCGCGGTGACCATGCCGGGGCTGTAGCGACACAGCTCGATGATCGGGATCATCTGCATCGCCACCTCCATGCCGCGGTTTTCGTCGGGCTTGGGGGCGCGCTTCTCATCGCGCGCGGCGGGATCGCGATCTTTTTCGCGCGCGAAGCGGGCGCGCGCCATGTCGGCGATGCCGAAGGCGTTGACCATCTTGCGCAGGATTTCGTAGGGCGGCAGATCGCCGTGCTCCAGCGCTTCGATGTGCGGCTTGACCTCGGCGTCGACGAAGCGGCGGAACATGTCGCGGATCTGCAGGTGCATCTCGTTCCACTCGATCATGGCCGCCTCCGGTTCCAGGTCTCGAAACGATGGGGAGGATTCTCGTCGGGATGCTGCTCCGACTCGACGCGCTCCCACTGCGCGGCATCGAGGCCGGCAAAGATGGCGTCGCCGGTGTAGTCGCGCTCGACGACGGTGAGGTAGGCGCGGTCGCAGGTGGCGAGCGCCTGGGTGTAGACCTCGGCGCCGCCGCAGATGAAGGGCTCGTCGTCGCCGCGCGCGGCCGCCTGCGCGAACGCTTCGTCGATGGAGCGGGCCACGACGACGCCGGGCACGTCGAAGCCGGCGGTGCGGGTGAGGACGACGGTGATGCGGCCGGGGAGCGGCCGGCCGATCGACTCGTAGGTCTTGCGGCCCATGATGAGGTGGTGGCCCATGGTGAGGCGCTTGAAGCGCGCCAGATCGCCGGGCAGGCGCCAGGGCAGGCGATTCTCGAAGCCGATGACGCCGTTCTCGGCGGCGGCGACGATGAGCGAGCGAATCATACCGCGATCGGCGCCTTGATCGCCGGATGCGGATCGTAGCCCTCGAGCGTGAAGTCTTCGTAGGTGAGCTCGTAGATCGACTTCACCGACGGGTTGATGCGCATGACCGGCAGGGGGCGCGGCTCGCGCGTGAGCTGCAGCCGCGCCTGCTCGAGGTGGTTCATGTAGAGGTGGGCGTCGCCGAAGGTGTGGATGAACTCGCCGGGTGCGAGGCTACAGACCTGCGCGACCATGAGCGTGAGGAGCGCGTAGGAGGCGATGTTGAACGGCACGCCGAGGAAGATGTCGGCCGAGCGCTGATAGAGCTGGCACGAGAGGCGGCCGTTGGCCACGTAGAACTGGAACAGCGCGTGGCAGGGCGGCAGCTTCATCTGGTCGACTTCGGCCACGTTCCAGGCGCTGACGACGAGGCGGCGCGAGTCGGGCGACTTCTTGATCATCTCGATGACGTTGGTGATCTGATCGATACTGCCGCCGTTGGCCGCGGGCCAGGAGCGCCACTGGTGGCCGTAGACGGGGCCGAGCTCGCCGCGTTCGTCCGCCCATTCGTCCCAGATGGTGACGCCGCGCTCCTGCAGCCACTTGACGTTGGTCGAGCCTTGCAGGAACCAGAGCAGCTCGTAGATGATCGACTTCATGTGCAGCTTCTTGGTGGTCACGGCGGGGAAGCCGGCTGCGAGATCGAAGCGGGTCTGGTAGCCGAAGACGCTGAGGGTGCCGGTGCCGGTGCGATCGCCCTTCTGAACGCCGTGATCGAGGACGTGGCGCACGAGGTCGAGGTACTGCTTCATGGCGGTCATCGTAGCAGGGCGCCCCGATCGGGCGGTGCAATAATTGTGATAGCGTCGGCAGCGCGATGACGCGCCTCACCTACTACGACTTCGACAAGGTGGAGAAGACGCTGGAGCTGGGCGCCGAGCCGATCTTGATCGGGCGGTCGACGGAGTGCCAGATCCGCACCGAGGACGCGGTCGTCTCGCGGCGGCACGCGCGCATCATCCTCGACGGCGCCGACTATTTCATCGAGGACCTGGGCAGCTTGAGCGGCGTGTACATGGGCGCCGAGAAGATCACGCGCGCCAAGATGGTGCCCGGCGAGCCGGCGGTGATGGGGAGCCTGGTCGTGTACGTCGTCGCGGAGGCGGCGGAGGTGGGCGCGGTGGCCGAGGAGCCGGGGCGCGTCGACGGTGCCGCGGCGACGGGCGGCGCGCCGGTTGCGACGGCCGGCACCATCGATGATGGCGCGTTGGCGGCGCTGCAGCTCGAGCTGGCCCGCACGGTGGAGGAGCTGCAGCGCGCCAAGGATGACGCGACGCGCGAGCGCAAGCTGCGCCAGTCGGCGGTCGAGGCGGAGAAGGACGCGCAGCAGCGGCTCAACACGGCGCAGACGGATCTGGAGAAGACCAGGCCAGCGACGGTGGAGGCGAAGAAGACGGCGGCGGAGCTGGCGCAGGTCAAGGAGCGGCTGGCGACGCTGCAGCGGGAGCTGGAGACGGCGCGCGGCGGGGAGAGCGAGCGCGACCAGGAGCGCACCGAAGAGCTGAGGATCGCGAAGGCGACGGCCAAGGATGCGACCGACGCGCGGGCGGGGCTCGAGGAGGAGCTGAAGGCGGCGGCCGAGCGGCGCACGAAGCTGGAGGCGGAGGCGCAGAGCGCGGTCGAGGCGCGGGCCAAGCTCGAAGCCGATTTGAAGAGCGCCGCCGACGCGCGCGCCAAGCTGGAAGCGGAGCTGAAGAGCGCCGCCGACGGACGCGCCCGAGTCGAAGCGGAGCTGAAGAGCGCCCTCGAGGCGCGCGCCGGCCTCGAGGCCGAGCTGAAGAGCGCGGTCGACGGACGTGCGACGGCCGAGGCCGAGCGGAAGACCGTCGCCGATGCGCACGCCAAGCTCGAAGCCGACTGGAAGAGCGCGGCCGATGTGCGCGCCAAGCTCGAAGCGGAGCTGACCAACGCCGACGGCGGGCGCGCCCGGCTCGAGGCCGAGCTGAAGAGCGCCGTCGAGGCGCGCGCCAAGCTCGAAGCCGATCTGAAGAGCGCCGTGGAGGCGCACGCGCAGAGTGACGCGGAGCTGGCCGCGGCGCGCGCGGCGCACTCCGAGGCCGACTCGGCGCGCACCCGGCTGCAGGCGGAGCTGCAGCACGCGGCTGCGCACAGCACCGACGCCGCCGCCATCGCGGTCCAGCTCGCGGCGGTCGAGACGAGCGCCGCCGAGACCAGGAAGCGCGCCGAGGCCGCCGAGCAGCACGTCGCCGAGATCGAAGCCAGGCTCGAAGCAGCCGAGAAGCGCGCCGCGGGTGCGGAGCAGCGTGCGGCCGACTTCGAGAAGCGTCTCGCCAGCTCGGAGACGCGCGCGACCGAGGCGGAGAAGCACGCGCTCGATGTGGCGTCGTCGCAGAACGCGGACGCGGCGGCGATCACCGAGCGGCTGACGGCCGCCGACGCGCGCACGGGCGAGGCCGAGAAGAAGCTCGCGGCAGCCGAGGCGCACGCGGCGGAGCTCGCGCAGAGGCTGCAGGCCGCGGAGACGCGCGCGACCGACGCCGAGCAAAAGCTGCAGGTGGCCGAGACGGGCGGCGCGGAGCAGACGCAGAAGGTTCAGGCGGCAGAAGCGCGCGCGACCGAGACGGCAGAGAAGCTGCACGCGGCCGAGGCGCGTCTCGTCGAGCTGGGCGCGGAGCTCGCGGCGGCGCAGAAGCAGGCGACGGAGCTGTTGTCGACGGGGACGGCCGACGCCGCGGCGATGGGCGAGCGGATCGCCGCCGCCGACGCCCGCGCCGCCGAGGCCGAGACGCTGACGGCGGGAGCGCAAGAGCAGGCGCGGGCGGTCGCCGAGCGCCTGGCGGCGGCCGAGGAGAAGCTGCGCGCGGCCGAAGAGGAGCTGAAGTCGGCGCGCGACCAGGCGGGCGGCGTCGACGAGCGCGTCCGCGCCGCCGAGGGACAGGTCGTGGCCGCGGCGGAGAAGCTGCACGCCGCCGAGGAGCGCGTCGCGGATGCGACCGCGGAGCTGCACGCGGCCAACGAGCGGACGGCCATCGAGGCCAAGCGCGCCGCGGCGGCCGAGGGCGAGCTGCACGCGGCAAACGAGCGCGCCGTCACCGAGGCCAAGCGCGCCGACGACGAGCGCGCCTCGCGTCGCGCGGCCGAGGAGGAGCGCGAGCAGCTGCACGACAGGAGCGCGGCGCTCGAGGCCGAGCTCACCGCCGTCCGTGCCGCCGCCGCCGCCGCCGCTGCCGCTGCTGCTGCTGGCTCTGGTGGCTCGCACACCGACGCCTCCCACGCGGCCACGACGCCGCACGCCGCCGCGACCTCGGCCGCCGCGCTCGCCGGCGCCGACGACACCGTCGGCGCGCTCAACGATTCGCTGGCGGAGCTACGCGCCAGCCTGCGCGCCGCCAGCGACGAGACCGCCGCGATGTCCGAGCCGCGGGAGTCGGTGCAGGTGGTGTCCGACGCCCTCAGTCAGGCGACCGAGCAGCTCGAAAATGCGCGCGCGCACCTGAAGGCGCTCTCGCAGCTCGTCGGCGGTCAGACCTAGAGGTTCGGTCGGCCCGCGTTCCTACGCGGCGTCGCTCTGCGCGGCCGGCTCGTAGCCGAGGTTCGGCCCCAGCCAGCGCTCGATCTCGGCGACGGTCATGCCCTTGCGCGCCGCGTAGTCGACGACCTGGTCGCGTCCGATCTTGCCCACGTTGAAGTAGCGCGCGCGCGGATTGGCGAAGTAGATGCCGCTGACGCTCGCCGCCGGCCACATCGCGCAGCTCTCGGTGAGCGACATGCCGATGGACTCCGCCTCGAGGAGGCTGAAGAGCTTGCGCTTCTCGGTGTGGTCGGGGCACGCCGGATAGCCGAACGCCGGGCGGATGCCGCGATACTTCTCTTCGATCAGCTCGGACGGCGTGAAGGTCTCGGCGGCGCCGTAACCCCACTCGCGACGCACGCGCTGGTGCAGCATCTCCGCCATCGCCTCGGCCAACCGATCGGCGAGCGCCTTGGTGATGATGGCGCTGTAGTCGTCGAGCTGCCGCTCGTACGAACGCGCCAGCTCGTCGGCACCGAGCCCCGCCGTGACCGCGAACGCCCCCAGGTGATCGACCTTGCCCGATGACACAGGCGCGATGAAGTCGGCCAGCGACAGGTGCGGCCCGGTCTCGCTCGGGCCCTTGGTCTGCTGCTGCCGGAGCATGTTGAAGCGCCCGATTTCGCGGGAGCGGTTGGCGTCCGACCAGAGCACGATGTCGTTGCCGTCGCTGTTGGCGTGCCAGAAGCCGTACGCGGCGCGCGCCGTCAGGAGCTTCTCGTCGATGATGCGCGACAACAGCTTGGACGCGCTCTTGTAGAGGTCGCGCGCCGCCTCTCCGTACTGCGGGTGCTCGAGGATCTGCGGGAACTTCCCCTTCAGCTCCCACGCGGTGAAGAAGAAGGTCCAATCGATGTACTCGGCGAGCTGCGCCAGGCTCACGTCGTCGAGCGTGCGCCGCCCGGTGAACGCCGGCAGCGCCAGCTCCTCGGCGCCCCAGTCGAGCGTGAGCCGATTGGCCTCGGCGTCGGCATACGGCAGCACCGGCTTGACCCGACGTCCGCTATGCAGCTCGCGCAGCGACTGCTGCTCTGCGCGGTTCTTGCGATCGAGCTCCGGCTGCTGCTTTTCGTCGAGCAGCGCCGCCACGGTGGAGACTGCGCGCGACGCGTCGAGCACATGCACCGTCGGGCGCGAGTACTCGGGCGCGACCTTGACCGCCGTGTGCTGCCGGCTCGTCGTCGCGCCGCCGATGAGCAGCGGAATGGTCAAACCAATCCGCTCCATCTCCCGCGCCACGTGCACCATCTCGTCCAGCGACGGGGTGATGAGCCCCGAGAGCCCGATGACGTCGACCTTCTCGCGCGCCGCGGTCTCCAGGATCTTCTCGCATGGCACCATGACGCCGAGATCGATCACCTCGTAGTTGTTGCAGCCGAGCACCACGCCGACGATGTTCTTGCCGATGTCGTGAACGTCGCCCTTGACGGTCGCGAGCAGCACCTTGCCCTGCGCGCGCGTGTCGCCCGAGCGCAGCTTCTCCGCCTCCATGAAGGGCAACAGATGCGCGACGCCGCGCTTCATCACGCGCGCCGACTTCACCACCTGCGGCAGGAACATCTTGCCGGCGCCGAACAGGTCACCGACGATCTTCATGCCGTCCATCATCGGCCCTTCGATCACCTGCAGCGGGCGCTCGTACTTCAGCCGCGCCTCCTCGACGTCGGCCTCGATGAAGTCGACGATGCCCTTGACGAGCGCGAAGCTGATGCGCTCCTCGACGGGCGCGCCGCGCCAGGCGACGTCGGCCTCCTTCTTCTTGCCCTGCTGCTTGACCGTGTCGGCGAACTCGACGAGCCGCTCGGTGGCATCGGGGCGGCGATTGAAGAGCACGTCCTCGACGCGCTCGAGCAGCTCGGGTGCGATCTGCTCGTAGACGACGATCTGCCCGGCGTTGACGATGCCCATGTCCATGCCGGCGCGAATCGCGTGATACAGGAAGGCCGAGTTCATCGCCTCGCGCACCGCGTTGTTGCCGCGGAACGAGAACGACAGGTTCGACACGCCGCCCGAGATCTTCACGCCCGGGCAGGTGGCCTTGATGATCGTCGTCGCCTCGATGAAGTTCTTGGCGTAGTCGGCGTGCTCCTCGAGGCCGGTGCCGATGGCGAGGATGTTGGGATCGAAGATGATGTCGTGCGGGTTGAAGTCGAGCGTCTGCGTGAGCAGCTTGTAGGCGCGCTGGCAGATCTCGACCTTGCGCGCGACCGTGTCGGCCTGCCCCTTTTCGTCAAACGCCATCACGACCACGCCGGCGCCGTAGCGCTGGACGGTGCGCGCCTTGTCGAGGAAGTCGGCCTCGCCTTCCTTGAGCGAGATCGAGTTGACGACGCCCTTGCCCTGCACGCACTTGAGCCCCGCCTCGATGACGCTCCACTTCGAGCTGTCGACCATGATGGGGACGCGCGCCACCTCCGGCTCGGTGGCCAGGATGTTGAGGAAGGTGGTCATGGCCTCGACGCCGTCGAGCATGCCCTCGTCGAAGTTGACGTCGATGAGGTTGGCGCCGCCGCGCACCTGCTCCACCGCGACGGCGGTCGCCGCGGTGTAGTCGTTCTTCTTGATGAGGTCGGCGAACTTCGAGGAGCCGGTCACGTTGGTGCGCTCGCCGACCATGACGAAGTTGGTCTCGGGGCGAATCGTCAAGACCTCGAGGCCCGACAGCTGCGTGAACGGCGACGGGCCCGACGGCAAGGCGCGTGGCCGCGCACCGTCGACGGCGCGCGCGATGGCGGCGATGTGCGGCGGCGTCGTGCCGCAGCAGCCGCCGACGAAGTTGACCAGCTCGCTGGCGGCAAACTCGCGCAAGAGCGCGGCCGTCTGCTCGGGCGTCTCATCGTACTCGCCGAACGCGTTGGGCAGGCCGGCGTTGGGGTAGCAGCTGACGTAACAGGTCGCGATCGCCGAGAGCTCCGCCAGGTACGGACGCATCTCGGCGGCGCCGAGCGCGCAGTTGATCCCGACCGCGAGCGGCCGCGCGTGCGCCACCGACACCCACCAGGCATCAATGGTTTGACCACTGAGCGTACGGCCCGAGCGGTCGGTGATGGTCACCGACAGCATCAGCGGCACGCGCTGCCCGCGCTCGACGAACAGCTCCTCGACGGCGATGAGGCACGCCTTCAGGTTCAAGGTGTCGAAGACCGTCTCGATCAAGAGGAGGTCGACGCCACCGTCGAGGAGGCCGCGCACCTGCTCGGCGTACGAGACGCGCATCTCGTCGAAGCTGACGGCGCGGAAGGCCGGCTCGTTGACCCTCGGCGAGATCGACAGCGTGCGATTGGTCGGGCCCACCGCGCCCGCGACGAACCGGCGCCGTCCCGTCTTCCGTGTGGCGGCGTCGACGGCCTCGCGCGCGATCCGCGCCGAGGCCACGTTGAGCTCGTAGGCCAGCGCCTCGAGCCCGTAGTCGGCCTGCGCGATCGACGTCGAGGTGAACGTGTTGGTCTCGACGATGTCGGCGCCGGCGTCGAGGTAGGCGGCGTGAACCTCGCGCACCACGTCGGGGCGGGTCAACGACAGGAGGTCGTTGTTGCCCCTGAGCTCGCGCGCATGATCGACGAAGCGCGTGCCGCGGAAATCGGCCTCGCCCAGCTTGTAGCCCTGGAGCTGCGTGCCCATGGCGCCGTCGATGACCAGCACCCGCTCGCTCAACAGCGAGCGCAGCGCGCGCTCGACGTCCGATTGGTTTGACCGATTCTTCTCACTCATGACTTGTGCGCCACGGCCGTAATGACCTGAAAATGGGGTTCGCGCTTCTCGCGACTGGAGACGACACAGCTCTCCACCGCCAGACCCGCCTTTTGCAGCATCTTCTTGAGCGCCGGTACCGAGAAGCCGTTGTTCACGTGCTGGTACGCGGCGGTCAGATCCTCGTGCTGGTGCTGCTCCAGCGTCACGACCAGGAGGTCGCCGCCGGCGCGCAGGACGCGGGTCGCCTCGGCGAGGGCGCGCGGGGGCGTCACGGCGTAGGTGAGCACGTTGAACAGCAGGACCTGGTCGAACTGCCCGTCGCGGAAGGCCAGGTCGTGCAGATCGCCGACGGTGAAGCGGACGTTGCGCTCGCGGCCGAGGCGCTGGCGCGCCGCCGCCATGACGCGCTCGGAGCGATCGAGACAGGTGACCGATTTGGCGCGCGGCGCGAGCAGCTGCGCGATGGCGCCGTCACCGCTGCCGGCGTCGAGCACATCGCCCAGGCGCAAGAGCCCGATGAGCCCGCGCGCGGTCGCCTCCCACGTGCGCCCCGGCGAGTAGTAGCGCTCCATCTGCCCGGCGACGGCGTCGGGCCAGGAGGCCGCCTTCTCGCGCGCGCGCACCAGCTGCTGCATGCGCTTCTTGTCGCTGTCGATGACGTCGTCCTGGATCTGGCTGCGCAAGAGCTTCCACAGCGCGCGCGCCGCCGGCGGCATGGTCTCTTCGGAAGCGGCGTAGTAGGTGGAGGCGCCGACCTTGCGATCGCGCAACAGGCCCGCTTCGCGCAGCTTACCGAGGTGGGTCGAGACGCGCGGCTGCGCCAGCTCGGTGATGGCAGTCAGCTCGGCCACCGTCAGCTCCTCCTGGGCGACCAGGTTGAGCAGGCGCACGCGGGTCGGCTCGCCGAAGAGCTGCAGCCAACCGATGGTGGAGTCGAGGGCGAGCAAGGTTATCTCCGTATCCGTATACGAAGATATAGCGTCACCTGACGCAGGTCGTCAAGTGCGGCGGCCGAGCCCCAATGGATTGACCTCCTGGGTGGCCACTCCGTGGTCGCGGAGGAGGCGCTCGAGCTGCTGGCGGGCGATCGGATGGTACCCGTCGCGGTAGCGGCGGTAGAGCTGCGCCGCCAGCTCGCGCCCGTCGCTGCGCGCCGCCAGCGCCGCATAGATGGGGCGCAACAGCTTGATGCGCCCGACCGCCACCAGCGGCTCGAGCGCGGCCCTCTCCAGCGGCACGGTCGGCTCCTCGGGCGAGTAGACCGCCGCCGGCGCCGGAGGCACCTCCGCGGGCAGGCCCGATTGGTTCAACCAATTATCGAACGCGAATTCGGGCGCGCGCTCGCCGGCGAAGGCGGCGAAGTCCGCCGTCGTGATCGAGCGATCGGCGAAGCGCTCCACGTAGGCACGGACGAAGGCAGCGAAGGGGTCGCGGCCGAGCGACTGCTCCAGCGCCTGCAGCATCAGGTACCCCTTCTCGTAGGGCACGATCGACAGCGCTTCGTCGGGATCGACGCCGTCGAGCGAGAGCTGCAGCCGCGTTCGCTCGGGCAGCTGCGCGAAGGCCGGCAGCGCGCGCTCCAGATCGCGGCGGCCGCGCTCGGCATGCGCCCGCGCGACGGCCTCACCGGCGACGGCGGCGAGGATCTTGCGCTCCGCCCAGACGGTGAACGCCTCGTTGAGCCAGAAGTGCTCCGCCGACGCGGCGCTCACCAGGTTGCCGCTCCAGGCGTGCGCCAGCTCGTGCGCGACGACGCTGGTCAGCCCCTCCTCGTCGTCGAGCAGCGTCGGCGACAAGAAGGCCAGGCTCGGATTCTCCATCCCACCATAGGGAAACGACACCGGCGCTACCAGCAGATCGAAGCGCTCCCACGGATAGGCCCCGAAGATCCGCTCTGCCTCGACGAGGAGCCGCGAGACCCCGCGCAGCCGGCGGGCCGCCGCATCGGCGTACTCGGGCGTCGCCCACACCCGGGATCGCGGCGACAGCTCGCGCGCGGAATAGTCGCCGGCAGCCAGCGCCAGGAGATACGGCGGAATTGGTTTAACCAATTCGAAAACCGCGGTCGTGTCCCCGCCGGCCGCGGTACGACCGATCTCGCGCGCGGCCATCAAGGTCGTTACGCCCGTCGGTGCGGTGACCTCTGCGCGAAAGGAGATGCGCGACGCTGGTGAGTCGGGAAGCGGCACGATGGTGCGCGCATAGATGGGCTGACACTGCGTGTAGACGGATTGGTTCAACCATTTCAGCGCCACGGCAGCAGGCGACGTGCGATAGCGGATGCGCACCTCGCCGCGCGCTCCCCGAACGCGCAGCCGCTGACCGAGGAACGGACGCGGCGCCGCCAGCTCGAAGTCGAGCGCCGCGCCGTCGTCGTCCGTCACGCGCTCGATGGTGAGATCGCGCGCATCGAGATCGATGTCACTGCTTGCCGAGTCGCCGCCGGCGAACGTCAGCCGCGCTTCGGCTTCGATGACGCGCGCGGCGAAGTCGAGGCGCGCCCGCCAGTCGAGGTGCCGCAATCGCGGCTGGGCATCATCGAATACCGAGTGCGGATCGGGACGCGCCACTCCGGCAGCATACCCCTCGCCCGAGGTTGCTCGCGGCCTATGTTAATTTGAGCGCCCGCATGGCCTCCCGACAGCACGTCCTGCTCGTGCCCGGCTTCTTCGGGTTCGCGAACCTTGGCGACTTCGCCTATTTCGCGCACGTGCGCGATTTCTTCACGCGCTACATGCGACGCAACGGCATCGACGGGGAAGTGCGCGTCGTGCAGACCTTCCCCACGGCGTCGCTGCGCCGCCGCGCCACCCGTGTCGTCGACACGCTGGCGGAGCTGACCGACGTCGACGATGGCGTGGTGCACCTCATCGGGCACTCGTCGGGCGGCCTCGACATCCGCCTCCTGACTGCGCCCGAGGTGGAGCTGCCGACGACGCTCGACGTCGAGAAATACGCCTCCAAGGTCAAGACGGTGGTCTCGCTGTCGTCGCCGCATCGCGGCTCGCCGCTGGCGACGCTGCTGTCGAGCGTCCTCGGCGCGCAGATCCTGCGGCTCATCTCCCTCGTCACGATCTATACGCTGCGCACCGGCCGCGTCCCCATCGCGGCGGTGTTCTATCTGGTGCGCTTGCTCTCGCTGCCGCGCATTCCGGGCGTCGCGCAGGGCACCCTGCTCAACAACATCTATCGCGATCTACTCTCGGACTTCTCCGGCGATCGGCGCGAAGCGCTCGAGCAGTTCATGGTCACCGTCGGCCACGACCAGGAGCTCCTGGCGCAAGTGACCCCGATCGGGATGGACCTCTTCAACACGACCACCTTCGATCGTCCCGGCGTGCGCTACGGGTCGGTGATCACCTGCGCGCGTCCGCCCGGTCTGCGCACCGTCTTGAACGTGGGCGCCTCGCCGTTCCGCCAGGCGACGCACATGCTGTTCACCGCCTTCCATCGCATCACGTCGCGCACGCCGCCCATGACCATCGCGCTTTTGCCGCAGCAGCGCCATGCGCTCGAGCGCGCCTACGACCGCGTGCCGACGCCGCGCGACAACGACGGCATGGTCCCGACGCTGTCACAAGTCTGGGGCGAGGTGATCCACGCCGCCTGGGGCGACCATCTCGACGCCATCGGCCACTTCTACCTGCCCACGCACGTGCCGCCCCACTTCGACTGGCTCAACAGCGGGCAGCGCTTCTCGGTCACCGACTTCCACGCCATCTGGCGCGACGTCGCCTACTTCCTCTTTCGCTAAACGCTAATCGCGGGCGGTGCGGTTCCACTTCTGCCGGCGGCGCACCATCGCCACCAGCGCCGCACGCAGCGCCGGCAGCGCGTAGATCGGCGCGCCCAACAGCACCGAGAGCGGGACGCGATCGCGCGCGAACCGCGCCCACGCCACGACGATTGCGAGCGCGCACGACGTCGCCCCTGCCGCCGCGGCGACGAGCGGCCACCAGGCGCCGTCGACGAACCCGGCCACCACGGCCGCCATCACCACCAGCGCCCACGACGGAAACAGCAGCGAGAACGGCGGCACCAACAGCTCCAGCGCCAGGCCGATCAGCGCCGGCTGCCGATGGCGAACCGCCGCCGCTACTAGCCGCGGCGCCTGTGCCATCGTCCGCAGCACGCCCCACAGCCAGCGCGTCTGCTGCGCCGCGGCCGCCGCATCGGCCGACGGGAAGGCGCTGGTCACGCGCGCGCCGGAGCAGAAGCGCGGCGGCGTGCCGTCGGCGGCGAGATCGATGGCGAGCTGGAGATCTTCGACGACGCTGCCGCTCGACAGCGGCGCGCCACGGATGAGTGGCCACGGAAAGGCCATGCCCGCCCCGGTCAGGAGACAGGGCAGCCCGAGGCGCGACAGCCCGAGCGGCCGCACCAGGTTGCGTACGAGAAACAGGAGCTCCGACAGGAGACGCGCCGGCGGCGCTCCCTCGGGCGCGCGCATCACGTACGCCGCCTGCGCCGGACGCTCGACCGCGGCGGCGCGCAGGGCGTCGATGGCGCCGACTTCGACGCGACAGTCGGCGTCGACGATGATGACGATGTCCGGCTCGTCGGCAGCCAGGTAGGTGACCCCACTGGCGATGGCGAAGCTCTTGCCGACCCGCGCGAGATCGGCGCGCTCGAAGACGTCGGCGCCTGCCGCGCGCGCCACGGCCGCGGTGTCGTCGGTGCAATTGTCGGCGACGACGACGACGCGATCGCCGGCGCGCAGCTGCGGGGTGATCGTCGCCAGCGTCGCGCCGATGCCGCCCGCCTCGTCATGCGCCGGTACCAGCACCGCCACGCGCAGCGAGGGATCGACGACTGGCGTCGCGCGCGCCGATCGCGTCGACGCGGCCAGCACCTCGACGACCACGACCAGCGTGGGCAGCGCGACGAGCGCGAGGGCGACCAGTACGGCGAGCGTCACGCGACGCGATGTTACTACTTCTGGCGGCTACTTCTTGGTCGCCGCGCCCGACGGCGCGCCATTCTGCGCGGCCGGCGGGTTGTACTTGAGCGTCCCATCCTCTGCCGAGCCGTGCGGCATCATGCCCGACGGCGCCGGCGCCGGCACGACCTTGCCCGGCTTGCTCGCCGCGCCCTTGGGCGAAGCACCGGCCGCGCCCGACGGCGGGACCGCCGCGCCCGACGGCGCAACCGCCGCGCCCGACGGCGCCACTGCTGCGCCCGACGGCGCAACCACGGCGCCCGACGGCGCCACGACCGCACCCGACGGCGCCACTGCCCCACCCGAGGCCACCGCCGCCACGGTCGCGGGCGCGTCCTTCTTCTCGTCGCATCCCACGACCACCGTCACGAGCGCCAGCGCCAGCATCATTCGCATCATCGACCGCGAGTACGACATTCCGTCGCGCCCGTCAACATGGTAGCGTCGCTCGCGATGCGTTGGTTTTCCCTTGCCGCCGCTGCCGCCTCCTGCACCCTCGGCTGCAGTGGCAAGTCGGCCGGCTACGACCTCGATGGCGGCGATCTCGCGGCCGCCGGCGCTGCGTTCGTGCAGCAGCGCGGCTGTCCCGACTGCCACACGCCCGACGACGCCAAATCGTCCGCGCTCGCCGGCCGCCGCGTCCCGCTCGTCGGGACCGTCGCCTTCCCCGCCAACCTCACGCCCGATCGCCAGACCGGCCTCGGCGGCTGGGCCGACATCACGATCATCCGCGCCATCCGCTTCGGCATCGACGACGAAGGGCTCGAGTTGTGCCCGGCGATGCCGCGCTTCGACACCATGGGCGACATCGAGGCGCGCGCCATCGTCGCCTACCTGCGCAGCCTCGCGCCCGTGTCGCGCCAGGTTCCCGCATCGATGTGCGCGCCGATCAAGCCGGCACCGCCGCACGACATGGCGATGTCTCCGTCCGACCTCTAGTAGCCGTCGAGCAGCCCCTAGACGTTTCCCGTATCGCGCAAAAAAAAACGCCGCCCGGCCGAAGCCGAGCGGCGCTTGAATCGAAGCGTCGTCGCTAGTTCTTGACGATGGCCGTGCCCCACCAGACGTTGAACAACGACTTGTCGTAGTTGTGCGCGATGATGAGGAACGTCTGCGGACGGCCGACGTTGGCCGCCGCGAACGTGTTGTCGACGTTGACCGTGATGTTCGTCGTCGAGCCCGGGTTGCCCCACACCTTGATGCCGAGCACCTTGGTCGCGTCGTTCGGATCACGGCGGCGCGCGATGTCCGGCGTCAGCGTCATCCCGGTCGGCAACAGCGAGCCGGCCACGTAGAACGCCACGGGACCGAACGCCGCGTCGTAGGCGAACGGCTCGATCTTGATCGTCGCCGAGCCCTTGCCGCCGGTACGCGTGATGCTGATGAGCGACTGATCACTGCCACCGCTCCACAGGCCGGCGCCGAAGTACGGCAGCTTGGGCGTGAACGGATCGGCGCAGGGATCGTCGGCGCCGTTCTTGACGGCGTTGACGTTCGAATACAGACGCTGCACCGAGTAGGTCTCGCCGTCCGGCGCCTTGATGTCGGCGTTGACGCTGAGGCACATATCGCCATTCTCGCCGCCGCCGAGGAACGTGGCGCCCGTCGACGAATTGACGACGCGGTTGTGCTGGAGATCGTAGTCCGACGTCGCCTCGCCGACTTCGTGGCTGATGGTGACGGTGAGATTCTTGAAGTCGGGAGCGCCCGCCGCGTCGTTGCAGTAGCAGTTGACGAGGTACGGTACGCCGCCGCCCGAGATCGTGTGGTAGCCGTCGAACTGCACGCAGCCGGCCGGCTGGCCCAGCGACGTGATCGAGGTCTTCGGGTTGGTCACGAGCGACATGATCGTGTTGGCGTTCTTGGTCGGCCAACCGTTCTTGCCCATATTGTTGTCGATGAGCGCGTCGAGCTGCGACTGATCGATCGACGCCGGCGCCGCGGTCGGCAGCTCGAGCACGCCCTTGGCGGAGCCACCGGTGACACCCCACTCCTTCATGCCGTCGAGCCAGTAGGTGCTGCCCATCATCCAGGTCTGGAACTTGTTGACCTTGTCGCCGATGGCGGCCTTGTCACCCTTCCAGACCACGGTCCAGACTTCGGGCGCCGGGATCTTCGTGGCGGTCGAGACGCTCGACATCTTCTGCATCGGCGGGTGCAGCGTCGGATCGTGATCCGGCGCGGGCAATCCCGCGAGATCCGGCAGGCCGGGGGCCATGTCGCCGCCGCCGCTGACGGCCATGTCCTGGCCGCCGCCGGTTCCACCACCACCGCCGCCGCCGGTGCCACCACCGCCGCCGTTGCCGCCGGTGCCGCCGTTGTCGGACATATCCGGCATCAAGATCACCGGGGGCTTGCCAGTACCACCATCGTTATTCGAGCAACCTACCGAGACGAGCGAAGCAGACAGGGACAGAAGAGTGAGCGACCGCAACATGCGAGACCTCCAACGGGCCGCCGCGCATTGCAAGCCACGAGCCTCTCGCGCGTGAGCAACAAGCTGGCGCCACGCCACAAGATCGCGAAATCTGGGGGCTCCAGCCCCTGTCACACATCTCCACACCTACGTCCCGAAAGGAGACGGCGCGGTCGATAGCCGGGGTCTCGCCTCCCACCGCATGCAAAGTCCCGTTTGCAGTGTGAGCATGTGATTTTCTTGCGGAACTCACGACGCAAGTAGGCTAAGAAGGCTACGTGCGTCGGCTCTTGACCATGGCGTTTGTCGTCTCGATCTCCTGCGGCGGCGGGTCGCGTCCCCTGCCCTCGTCGCCGCCTGCGCCGACGACCTATTTCACCGCCGAGCGCACCGACGCGACGTTCCGGACGGCCGACCATTTCCTCGCCGCCATCGAAATGCAGATCTCGGGAGAGCCGTTCGCGCAGCTGCTCGGCCGCGACCTCGCCGGCTACGATCGCTTCAACCCGCTCACCGATCTCTATCAAGATCATGTGACCGGCCGGCTCTCGATCGACACGCTCGGCTACTCGATCGCCGTCGAGTCGTACGAGTACTCGAAGCAGCCGATGAACAACACGTCGTTCGAGTCGGGCGCGGGGCTGTCGCTGCAATACGGTCCGGTGCTCAATCCGACCGGAGTCAACGGCGATGCGGCCGTCGCGCTCTTGCGCAACCGCATCCAGCAGTTCGCGCTGCAGGCGAACGCGGGCGGCCCGCCCGGCGCCAACTTCGTCGTCTCGCCGGCGCCGGCGGACAATCCGCTCAACGTCTACGGCTGGCCCGGCTACTGGCCGGTCTTCGCCGAGTTCGTCGCCTTCGACACCGCCATCCTCCCCAACACCGGCGGCAACAAGCTCTACTGCAGCTTCTCGACGGGCTACGGCGGCGCCGCCGGCGTCTCGCAGATCATCGGCGACTACGAGTGCTCGTACAACTCGCTCAACCTGCCGCATCGCGACGTGCAGGTGGTCAAGATCCTCGCGCCCGACGCGCTCGGCTACGCCACGTGGAAGCAGGCGCTGTGGTCGATCACCTACTGGGGATCGATGCACGACGTCGCCGGCAACGCCATCACCGAGATCGCCGACGCCGACATCACGCAGGTCGGGATCAGCGGCAACACCGTCGTCGGTCGATTCGCCGATCCCAACGATCCCACCGGCCGCAAGATGGTCGACGGCGCGCCGGGCGTCTATCTCGGCGACATCGTCCTCGAGGGCTTTCAGGGCCTGACGATGATCGACGAGATCGACAACAAGGCGGCGCTCATGGTGCGCTCGCTGCTCACCACCGACGGGACTGCGCTGGGCGGATTCGCCAGCACCAAGGCCGCGCTCGACTACGACTACAGCTCGCCCTTGCGCTGGTGGCCGGCGCAGATCGGCGTCACCGAGCTGTCGACGCAGCCGCCCGCGGGCACGTCGTGGCGCTACTTCCCGCAGCCGCTGCTGTACCAGTCGCTCGACGGCGCCAGCCACCTGCGCGGCTTGACGGCGCTGGCCGGCGGATTCGCCACGTTCTATTCGTTCACCGACGCCAAGAACGCCGAGATCGGCGGCAGCGCACCGGCGCGCTGCACCTTCGACGGCGATCCGTTCACCGCCGACAATCAGCTCGCCGACGGCGAGGAGACGCCGCACGATCGCGCGCTGGCGGTCGTCAAGGTCGCGCTCGTCGACGTCGACCGCCTGCACTGGGACGAAGCGCACCAGGTCCTCGTCGACACGGCGACGGTCACGGGCGGCACCGTCAAGCGCGGCACCATCGTCAGCGCTGTCGATGCCGCCTGGGCGCTCATCTCGCTGCGCACGGCGCTGCGCGCGATCTCGTCGTCGCTGACGCTGTACTCCAACGACACGCCCGACACCCACGGCGGCCCGACGGCGCTCGACGGGATCAAGCTCGACGGCGCGCCGGCGCCGATCGCGACGCGCACGGCGCAGCTGATCGCCGCGCAGGCCGACTTCATCGCCGACAAGCTGGTCGACGCCGACGGCGCGGTCGCCAACTCGTACGACGTCGCGGCCGGCACGCGCGATCTGACGCCGGCGCGGATCGAGAGCGAGGCGGCCGTGATTCGGGCGCTGCTCGACGCCTATCTGGCGACGTCGAACGAGCGCTATCGCACGGTCGCCACCAGGGTCTACGGCGATCTCGAGCGGCGCTTCTGGATGAGCGACGTACGCGCCTTCCGCACCGTCGCCGGCGAGAGCCAGCGCATCGTCTGGACGCCGCTGTCGCACGGCACGCTGCAGGGCGCGCTGCGGCAGTTCTGGAAGCTGGTGGCGCGGCGGCCCGGCAACGAGAGCATGGCGGCCGAGCTGCTCGAGCGGGTCAAGCGCACCAACAAGCTCGTGCTCAACGGCTGGGACGACGCCAACGGCGACGACAAGGTGCAATACCCCGCCGAGTGCACCGGCGCCGGCCTGCAGATGGGCGAGCGCGCGCTCACCGGCGAGCTGGCGCGGGTCGACGATCGCGGCGACCGCGATCACGACTGCGTCGTCGAGATCACCGCGGCCCGGCGGCCGGCGGCGCTCGCCGGCGAATTGGTCCTGCAGCGTCGTTAGCGATCGCGCGCCGGCGCTGCGGTCCGAGCTGCGAGCAGCTCAGAGGCAGAGCGCGTAGGGGCTGCCGTTGGGCGCGTTCATGCAGACGGTCGGCGGCGTGCAGCTCGGCGTGGTGTGGCACATGAGCCGCGCGCCGATGCTGGTCTTGGTGGCGCAGTAGCCGGCAGGACGGCAGGCGGCGATGCCCGGCTCCGCGCAGCACTCCGGGTTGGCCGGCTCGCAGTCCTCGGGCCCGTCGCACAAAAAGCCCGTCGAGCCGCAGCCGGCGCTGGTGGGACCGCAGGTGCCGCTCTTGCCGCTGTCGGCGGTGCAGCAGAGCTGCGCGGTCGAGGTGCAGGTCATCGTTCCGCAGGCGATGCCGGCCGTCGGTCGCGGCGCCAGATCGGCGGGCCCGCCAACGGCGAGGTCGCTGCCGCTGGAACCGCCGCCGCCCGCCATGTCACCCGCCGCTTTGGGAGCGGTCGTGCAGCCTGCGAGAAAGAGCGCGAACAAGAAGCAGCGCATCCCTCGACGATATCAGTCTCGCTATTGCAAGTCGATGCGCTGCACGCCCCAGTAGCCGCTCGACAGGAACAGCGACGAGTCCTGACGCGAGACCCCGTTGGCCCACCAGCCGCGCGTGCGCGCGAACTGGCGGAACTCGGGCGCCTTGTCGTCGCTGAGGCCGTAGATGTCGACGCCGGCGCCGCCCCAGCCCGAGGTGACCACGGCGCGATCGCCCTCGACCGCGAGCAGCCAGCCCCAGCCCTTCTTGGCGTTCGAGACGCGGTCGACCGGCGACGACGGATTGGTCAGGTCGATGGCGTGCAGGTCGGTGTGCACGGTGCTGTAGCTGTTGTCGTAGCGCTCGGTCGACAGATAGGCGTGGTTGGCCTGGAAGAAGGTCTGCCCGACCCAACCGTCGAGCGTCGTCTTCGACAGCAGCTCGGCCTTGTTGCCGTGCAGGCGCACGACGTCGAAGTCGTTCTTGTTGTAGGTGCCGTCCCAGCGATAGTCGATCGTGTAGAGGATCGACGGATCTTTTTCCGAGCCGCCGATGATGAGGCCCGGCGTGTTGATCTTGCTGCCGACCTTGGGGTGGCGCGGATCGGAGAGATCGATGCGGTCGGCGTAGTACTTGGTCAGCCAGGCGTTGGGATCGCCGAGCTTCTGGAACCACTCGACGTGCGTCGAGTAGAGCGTGCCGCCGACGACGCGCAGGTTGCCCCACCAGCCGTCGAGCTCCTGGGTGATCGTGACCGACGCGAGGTTGGGGGCGTCGGCGTCCGACAGATCGACGACGTAGAGGGCGCTGGCGTCGTCGATGATGGAGTGGCCGCTGGCATCGTAGATCGGCGAGAAGCGACGGAACGCGAGCACGCTGCCGCCGACCTGCACGACCTCGGCGCCGCCGTACCAGTCGTACCAGTAGCAGCCCCACCAGCCCCAGCCGTAGAAGCCGGAGTCATCGAGCGGCAGCCGCAGCTTGCCGCGCAAGGTCGCGCCGCCGCCGGAGAGATCGACGACCTGAACCTGCTGCGCGCGCCGGACGCACGCCTGGCCCGAGCACTTGGCGGCGACCGACACGTTGGTGACGATGTACGCGACATCGCCGTTGCGGAAGACCTGCGCGTTGACGCCGTCGACGTTCACCGACGGGATGTTGCCGGCGTCGGTCGACTCCTCGGCGTTGCCGATGGGGAGCACGCGCACTTCGGACGCCGAGACGTCGTGATCCCACCAGTCGCTCGAGACTTCGGCGATGGTGGCGCCGGCGGGGTGGGCGGCGATGACGTTGCGCGCGAGGGTCAGCTCGGCGATCACCTTGGGCGCGTCGTGGTTGGCGTAGTCGACGACCGAGAGCGCCAGATCGCTGAGCGAGACCAGGCGCGTGCCGACGAAGATGCCGCGCTCGACCCAGCCGCGCGTCTTGGCGGCGCCGGCGGTGCGCGTGGTCGTCGGGCTGAACTCGATGAGCTGGAGCCCGTTGTTGTAGCTCTGGCTGTTGTAGCTCCAGCCGCTGAACGGCAGGACCACGAGCCCCTTGGTCGCGTCCATCGTGAACGCCTTGAAGGTGCCGGCGGCGGGCGTCCAGGCCCAGCCCTGACCGAAGGTCGACGTACCGATGAGCTTGGGCGCCGAAGGATTGGTGACGTCGAGATACTTGAGCGAGACCGAGTCGCCGCTGTTGCCGCCGTTCCAGTCGTTGCCGAGCGCGAAGATGCGCTGCTGCGGCGCGGGCAGGATGTTCCACACCGTGCCGGGGATGGTCGCGGTGCCGGCGAGCTTCGGCGCGCTCGGGTCGGCGAGATCGTAGACCTGGAACGGCGTGCCGGAGTTGTTGCTGCCGTAGTAGCCGTTCTCGGGCGACAGGTACATGCGGCCGGCGTCGAAGCGCGCGGCGATGCTCCAGCCGGTCGACGGAATGTCGAGCTTGGACTTCAAGACCGGCGCATTCGGATTCGAGAAGTCGACGGTGTCGAGGACGTAGCCGTTGCCGTTGCAGCCGTACTGGCCGCCGGCGCAACCGACGAGGTGCGCGGTCTTGCCGTCGGCGAAGTCGAGGTTCCAGCGACCGTTGTCGGCGCCCCAGCCGTTGGCGCGACCCTCGACGGTGATGGCGCCGCGCTGCACGATGGCGCCCTGGGGGTCGCTGATGTCGAGGTAGAGGAGCTCGGTCTGCGCGGTCTGGGCGGCGGTGTCGTGCGCCATCAAGATCGAGTTGGCGGTGACGTTGAAGATGCCGGTGTAGCCGGGGAAGGCGTGGTAGCCGACCGACTGAATGGCGCCGGCGCCGAAGTAGACCGACGAGACGACGACGCTGGCCGTCGGCTGCGTGGTGGTGCCGACGCCCGTCGAGCCGCTGCCGACGCCGACGTCGCCAAGGCCGCCCCAGCCGTAGACCCAGCCGTAGTCTTCCGAGACGGCGTAGAGCACGTCACCGACGACGCGCGTGTCGCGCACCCAGCCGCCGAGCTTGGCCTCGCCGATGGGCGTGATGTTGGCCGGGTTGGTGGCGTCGAGGCCGCGCACGATCGAGCCGTGGAACGGCGAGCCGTCATCGAGCGCGCCGTACCAGTCGCTGACGACGACCACGGCGATGCCGTTGCGCACGATCATCTCGACGGGCGATCCATAGATGGGCGAGCGGCCGAGCAGCTTGGGATGGTCGACGTCGGCGACGTCGAAGACCATGAGGCCGCGATAGCCGTTGAGGTAATAGAGCGTGGTGCCGTCGAGGCGGTAGAGATCGGTCTCTTCGACGGTGCGCATGGCGGGATTGCCGGCGCCGTTCGCAGCCGGGGCACCCGCGGCATCGCCGCCACCGGAGCCGCCTCCGCCGCTCGTCGCGCCCGCGCGCGAGTAGCCGGCCATGGCCGACGAGACGAACTCGGTCTGACCGGTGATGCGATCGTTGGGGTTGCCGCCGGTGCACGCCGGCAAGGCGGCGGCGGTAGCAACGGCGGTGGCGAGGGCATAGGCGTAACGCATGAGTCGTCTCCTGAAAGCCGCGATGGCCCTAGCCGTTCGCAAGCGCAGTGCCACGCCGAAGTCGGCGAAATCGCACACTGCCCCCGGCGTGCGCTCTCAGATTTACTGCGATCGGCGGGCGCCGCCCCTCAGATTTCTGGCGCTCAGATGACTTTGTAGAGCACGAGGCCGACCGACAGGATCATCGCCACGAAGATGAGCGCGACCCCGAGGTTGCCTTTGCGGATCTCCTCCCATTCGTTGATGTCCTTCGACATCCAGTCGAACACCTTGATCGACAGCCCCATCGCGAATGCGAAGCTGACCGCCGCCACCACGGCCCAGGCCAGGCTTCGTCCCATCTGCAACAGCGTGAGCGAGAGCTCGTTCCCCATGATGTCCCCCTTTACTGAACGCGAATCGGATACTCGATGGTGCGTGGCGCCGCGTTGTGGCGCGGCAGGCGAACCGCGTTGACGGCGGCGGCGAGACAGCGCGCCAGCGGCGAGCCGCGCAGCGCCGCTTCCTTGACGTCGATCTCCTCGGCCTTGCCGGCGCCGGTCCACTTGAACGTCAGGACCACGCCGCGGAACTGCTTCTGCTTCTGCGCCTCGGCGCGCGCGCAGGCGGCGAACGGCTGGAAGCTCGACGAGAGCAGCGCGATGACTTCGTTGTCGTCGGGGTCGGGCGCGTCCGAGCGCACGCCGCGGCCGCTGGCGTCGGCGTCGTCGAAGCTCAGGCGTTGCGCGCCGTCCTTCTTGATCTCGGCGACGTAGCTGGCCCACAGATCGCCGCCGGACATGCGGCCGTCGACGTAGAGCCCGACCGGATTGCCGGGGGCGCGAAAGCGACGGGCGCCGTCGCGCGTGCCGGTCTCGACCTCGACCTCGAGCGCCTGCTGCGCCGGTGACTTGGGATTGTCGCGCAGGCCCGAGGCGCAGGCGCCGAGCGCGTCGATGGCCTGCTGCTGCGTGCGCGCGCGATCGCCGCGCACCTTGATGCGCACGTCGACGCCGGCGGGGCCGCGCTTCACTGACGGTGGCGCGGCGAGCGAAACGCGGCGCTCGGCGGCGTGGCGCGCGATGGCCTTGGTGACGATGGGCTCGTAGTCATCCTCGGCATGTTGCTGCGAGTCGAGCCACGCGAGGCCGCCGCCCGGCTTCTGCGCCGCCGCGATGCACTCCTTGATCGGCACCTGATAGACCGACACCTCTTGATCGTGCAGCGTCGACGAGGTCTTGAGCGTCAGGGTCTGGAAGATCATCTTCCAGCCGGCGCCGGCGACGACGGGCGTACCGACGGCGCGACCGACCAGCTCGATGTGCTTGGCCACAGCCTCTTTGCAGACGCTGCGCTCGCAGGGATCCATGATGAGCTCGATGTCGACGTTCACCTCCGACAGCGACTTCAGCTTCTCGGCGCTGATGCGGCCGGGATACAGGAAGAGGATGATGCGCGGCGAGGCGCGCGGGCGGTCGCGGCGCAGCTCGGCCTTGATGCGATCGCCCATCTTCTCCAGCTCTTTGGTCGAGAAGCCCTGCGGCCCGCCGAGCGCGGCGTCGAGGTCGGCGTCGAAGGCGTCCTTGGGCGCGTCGATGCGCGTGCGCTTGTTCTTGGTCAGATCGTCTTCGAGGAGCGGCGTCTCGCGCGAGGTGTCGGCGCCAGCGACGCTGCCGATGGCAGAGGCGAAGAAGATCGCAGCGACGAGACGCATCCCGCGGGCAGCATATCACGTCGAGCCGTGCTGTAATCCGCCGATGGCGCTGCCGCGACTCCAGCTCTTCGAGTTCAACGACTCCTCGTGGGCGCCGCGCGCGCTCCGCGACACCATCGTCGAGTCGCTGAGCCGCACGCTGGCGTGGGGGCACCTCCTGGCCGGGTTGGTGGCGCCGTTCGAGGAGTTCGTCGCGCGCGCCGGCGTGTCGGAGGTCCTCGACGTCGGCGCGGGCGCGGGCGGGCCGGCCCGCATCCTGGTCAACGAGATCCGCCGCGCCGGTCGCACGCCGCCGCGCTTCATCCTCACCGATCTGCATCCGCAGATCGAAGCGTGGCAGCAGGCGCGCGCCGCCTTTCCCGACGACATCTCGTTCGTCGGCTCGCCCGTCGACGCCACCGCCATCCGCCCCGAGGTCGCGGGCGGCCGCGCGCGCGTCATCATCAATTCCTTCCACCACTTCCCGCCGACGCTGGCGCAGCGCATCCTCGCCGACGCGGTCGACGGATCGGCAGGGATGTTCATCGCCGAGACCTTCGATCGCAATCCGCTGCGCTTCGCCTCGTTCCTGCCGTTCGGCGTGCTGGCGCTGGCGATGAATCCGCTCCTGAGCGGCCGCGACCGCGGGCAAAAGGCGTTCATCACCTTTGCCACTCCGCTCGTGCTGGCCGCGTCACTGTGGGACGGGCTGGTCAGCACGATGCGCGTCTACAGCCGCGAAGAATTGGAAGCGATGGTCGCCCCGCTCGGCGACCGGTTCGAATGGACCTGGGGGCGACACCACTTCTCGCCCGGCGGCAGCGGCTACTACTTCTACGGAATTCCGCGCCGCGGCTGAGCCACCCGGGGCGGCTGCTAGTCGCGGACGCTTTAGTCCTCGGGGACCGCGACTCCCGTCGCAGCCGGATCGAGCAAGCTTCCCAGGTTGTGCACCTCGGCGTCGCGCGCCGCCAGCTGCCCGGTCTGCATGCCGAGCCAGTTCCACTCGATGAAGCGCACCAGCGACGAGTGCTCGAGGGTCACGTGCGAGACCGCGTTCTTGCGCGCGAAGGGGCCGACCACGATCGTCGGCACGCGCGTGCCGTAGGGCTGGTTGTCGACGCTGCTGGTCGCCGGCGGCGTGACGTGGTCGAAGTAGCCGCCGCCTTCGTCGTAGGTGATGACGACGAGCGTGTCCTCGGCGTAGGCCGAACCGCGCACCGCCGCCAGCGCCTCGGTCACGAAGCCGATGCCGTCGCTGATCTTGGTGTGATAACCGGGATGCTCGGTGCGGTAGCCGAGCGCCTTGACGAAGCTGACCTGCGGCAGCGACCCGCCATCGAGATCTTTTTGCAGCTGCGCGTAGTCGCGCATGTAGATCGGGTTGTCGCGGAACTGTGCGTAGTATTGGAACGGCACGTCGCTCGGATCGTAGACGCACGGGTAGATGCTGAGGCCGGCGCCGCAGGCGTCGGGCGCGTCGGGACAGTGACCCTTGGCGCGCGCGGCCTGCATGGCGCTGTAGCCCTCGCCGTACCAGGCCCACGAGATGCCGCGGCCGACGAGGAGGTCGCCCACCGTCGGATTGTCGAAGCTGGCCAGCGCGTTGATGAAGCTGCAATCCTTGCCGGTGGCGTCGGGGATGACGTCGTTGTCCTTGAAGACGAAGCGCGCGGCGGCGAGGTACATGTCGTTGGCGGCGCTGGCGCCGAGGAGCGGTTGGAACCAGCGATCGGCGAGCGCACCGCCGGCGGCGAGATCCCAGTAGGCCTTGACGGTGGCGGCGTCGGCGACGGCGACGTTGCGCGCATCGCCGCACAGCGCGCTGGTGACGAAGCGATCCATCTTGCCGCCGTTGATCGCGTCGGTCTCGCACGCCTGCGAATGGTTCGGATCGTAGCTGCCGTTGGCGTCGTCGCCGAGGACGATCGGCGCGCTGCCGCTCGGCTCGGTCGCGGGCGCCGCCTCGCAGCAGGCCGGCCCGCCGGTGCACGACGGGTTCGAGCCCGCCGGTGCGCTGCAGTAGCTGCCGAAGTAGCTGTCGAAGGTGTGGTTCTCCTGCACGACGATGACGAGGTGATTGATCTTCGAAGCGGGACAGGGACCGTCACAGCTTCCCGGCGTGCGGGCCGGACCGCCGCAGCCGGCGACGAGCGACCACGCAGCCAACGTGAACGGGACCAGCGACAATGGGGCGACGCGCGCGCGGCTCATGGGGCCAGTGTGCCCTGAAAGTGCGACGAGGAGGCGAAGGCGCGCGCCAGCGGCAACAGGTGAACGCGCACCCCTTCGCGCGCGATCTCGCGCAGCCCCAGCTCGTCGAGGAGCTCGCCGATGGTCTGCGTCGACAGGTCGGCGATCACCGCGCTCAGCTCGTCCTTGAGCGCCGCGCGCACCTCCGCGCGCGCCAGGTTGTGCGTCACCAGCGACGGTGCGAGCGCATCGATCGCCATCCACGGCAGGCGCGCGACCAGACGCGCTACGTCCGACTCGGGACGCTTCAAGAGGTCGAGGAAGATGGCGCGGCGGCGCGTTCCGAGGAGGCGCGCGGTCTCGTCGCTCACCAGCCGCTGCGCGACGCGCCGCTGCATCATCTCGACGCCGCTGTCGACGAAGTCGCGCACGCGCTCCTCGAGCTGGCGCTGCAGCTCCTCGCCGAGGCCGCCGAAGAGGCCGCCGGCGGCGCGCGCGCCGAGGCCGATGACGCCGCGCAGCCCGCGCCCGCCCGGCGTCACGGCGAAGGCCTTGTGGATGAAGCTGGTCATGGTCTCGTGCAGCATCGCGCGCGCGGACTCGCGCACATGCTCGTCGGCCACCACCTTGTCGACGAGCGGGCGCGGAATCGGCGCCGGCATGCCCAGCAGCGTGGCGATGGCGTCGCGCGCGGCGTCAGGCAGCCAGGCGCCGAGGAGGACGCTGCTCTTCTCCGCCCGCTCGAGGAAGCGCTGCCGCGCCGGGATGGCGAAGCGCGCGACGAGCCGGGGCAGCCGCGCTTCGGTTGCGACGGCGTCGGCCGCCGCCAGCACGCGCTCGACGTCGAGGAAGTCGTGGACGCGGCGCTCACAGATGAATTCGAAGCCGGCGTCGACGAGCGCGGCGATCTTGTCCTCGGTCACGGCACGCATCATACCTTTCGCCGTCAATTTCTTCGTAGTACATCTCGCCTCATGGGGGCGACGATCGAATTCTGCTTCAAGGCTGCGCGTCACATCGACGGCCTGACGCCGGCGGTGCGCATATGGCTCGACGAGAATCGCGACCTCACGCTGCAGGATGAAGAAGAGCTCACCGTCACGAAGACGACGGGCGCGCTCGAGTGGCGCGCGACCAAGTGGCTCTCCACGTTCGACACCGAGCGCATGGCCTATCGCGTCACCTTCCTCGTCGGCGCGTCGGTGAGCTGGTTGCTGACGGTGACCTCGGACAGCCCGACGCCGCATCCGATCTCGCAGAAGGCGGACATCACGCTCTATCCGAGCGACTCGGTCACCGGTCGCCTCACGCGATGAGCCGCGCCTGCAAGCGCGCCCTCGTCGGGGCGTCGCTCGTGGTGGCCTCGCTCGTCGCAGCGACGAGCGCGCGCGGCGACGATCCCAAGAAGCAGTCGCTCACGGTGCTCCTGCCGACGCCGGTGGACGCGCCCGCGGCCGACGCCAACCTGATCTTTACCAGCGACGAGAAGCGGCTGACGCTCTCGGTGACCTACGCCTTCCCGTCGCTGGTGAGCGTCTCCGCCAGGATCTCGGCGCCACTCGACGGCGACTCGCGCATCGCGCGCTTCCTGGCGCCCGGCAACCCCGCCTTCGAGGGCGAGCTGTCGCTCGGCTACGACTCGCGCCGCGCCATGAAGTGGCGCACCGAAGAGGCGGCGCGCGTGTCGTTGGCGCTGTCGCCGGAGGAGCGCACCTTCGAGGACCTGAAGCTGTGCGAGGCGAACCAGATCGAGCCCTGCTCGCAGTCGCAGATCGTGCGCTGGATGCGCGACGAGCACTGTCGCAGCGAGCGCGGCTGCACCAACGCGCAGCTCGAGCGGGTCGCGCCGCTGCAGATGGCGATGGAGCGGCGCAACCTCCTGGTCTCGAACATCCCTTCGACGCTGCGCAACGTCGAATACTGGGTGGGCGGCGATCTCGCGGTCGGCTACGACAAGCTCGGCGTCTATCGCAACGATCTGGCGCTGGCCCCTACCGACGTCACCAAGTACGACGTGCAGCTCGGCGCCAACGCCGCGCTGTTTCTCTTTCACGCGTTCGCGATCAACCTGCGCGCGGGCGGCGAGGTCGCGCGGGCTCCGTCGCTGGAGCGGGTCGAGCGCTGCCAGGCGATCGCGTCGACCGACCCGACGGTGACCGGTCGCGCCTGCGACAAGAACGCCCTCTTCATGAGCGGCGCGCTGCCGGCCGCCGCGGCCTCGGCGTACGTCCGCTTCGCGCTCGACTACGAGTTCCACAAGTCGAAGCTCACCAGGCAGGACATCATCCCCGGCGTCGAAGGGCGCGTCGGCGTCGAGCGGCTCGGGCAATCGCCGTCGCTCGACCTGCGCTTCACCGTCTTCTTCACGCCGGTCATCGACCCGATCGCCGGCCAGTTCGGCGTCGGCGTCGACTGGTCGTATGCGCTCGAGACGTCGGCCGCCCGCCCCGCCGGTCAGACGACGGTGGTCCCCTTCGCCTTCGTCGGCGCGCGCCCGGCGCCGATCCTCAAGTAGCACGGCGCGGCGACAAGTAGCGGCGGCCAGGCGACCTGGCGCGACGGGGGGGCGAGGCCCCAGCCGGCGGTAAACCGCTCGTTTACCGTCGCGACGCCGCCCCGCGGGGTTGGCGGCGGCATCGACCGTGCACTGCTGCGGGCGAATCGCTCCTTTTCCTTTCGCACCGCATGTCGGAGGTGAGCATGTTCAAACCGATCTTCAAGCTGTGGGTCCTGACGTTGGTCTCGAGCGTCGCCGGTTGCCACGGGGTCGCCGACACCGGCGCGGCCAGCGGAACGCCGGCGGGCCTCTCGTACCGCGGACCGATCGTCGGCCTGGCCGGCAAGTGCCTCGACGCGCGCGGCGCCAGCAGCGCCGACGGCACCGTCGTGCAGCTCTACACGTGCAACGGCACCGCCGCGCAAGAGTGGACCATCATCGACGGCCAGCTGCTCGGTCCCGGCGGCAAGTGCGTCGACGTCGCCGGCAACGTCAGCGACAACGGCACGGCGGTGCAGCTGTGGGGCTGCTGGGGCGGACCGAACCAGCAGTGGTCGCTCGAGAACGGCCAGCTCGTCGGCCTCGGCGGCCGCTGCCTCGACATCGCCGGCAACATCAGCAGCGACGGCACGCCGGCGATCCTGTGGGATTGCTGGGGCGGACCGAATCAGCATTGGTCGCTCGGCGGCACGACGCCGCCTCCGCCTCCGGCCGGCGACGGGCCCAACAGCCCCTACGTCCCCGCGGGCTACGACCTCGTCTTCAGCGACGAGTTCAACGAGGCGCAGCTCGACACGTCGAAGTGGTGGACCCGCTACGTCTACAGCGGCGGCACGCTCGACTCTCTCAACGACGAGCTCCAGCGCTATCGCGAGACCAACAACCACGTCATGAACGGCAGCACGCTCAAGCTCATGGCCTACGCACCGGGCGATCCACGCTCGGAGAACCTCGGCTCCGGCCTCTTCAGCTCCGGCATGATCCGCTCCAAGACGACGGTGAAGTACGGCTACTTCGAAGCGCGCGTGAAGATGCCGGCCGGTCAGGGCGTGTGGCCGGCCTTCTGGCTCAACTCCGAGGCGCAGACCTGGCCGCCCGAGATCGACATCTTCGAGTTCGTCAACAACGGCGTCGAGGACAAGGCCAACATGCTGCACACCGGCGTCATCGATCACGGCGCGCAGGGCTCGGCGTTCCTCTACGCCGACAGCGCCTTCAACACGCAGTGGACCTTCTGGACCGCGCCGTACAGCTTTGCCGACGACTTCCACGTCATCGGCGCCTTGTGGGACGGCACCACCGAGACCGACTTCGTCGACGGACAGAGGATCGTGCAGCGCGGCTATCGCTGGGTCCACGACGACGGCAGCGACGGCGGCTATGCCCACGTGCTGCTCAACTTCGCCATCGGCGGCCAGTGGGCGGGGCGCCACGGCGTCGACACGGGCGCGTTTCCGCAGGCGCTCGAGATCGACTACGTGCGCGTCTACCAGAAGAGCGGGAGCCACGACACCAGCGTCAGCACGACCGGCCACGACCTGTGCCCCGGCAACGGAGGCTGCTGACCAGCCTCGACGATTAGGGGCGATGCCGGTCAGTTGAGAACGAATAGCTTCGGGACGGCTGGGGTCGCGGACGCAGTGAGGCGACCTCCCGGCGTCGGAATCCGTCGCAGTCGCCGCTTCGCGGCGTGCTCCTCCATCGGGGCCGCCCAGGTCGCGCTTCGCGCGACGCGGCCCCTCTACGCCGCCGGGAG
>JAQBQH010000053.1 GCA_028287105.1 Myxococcales bacterium | reverse complement strand
CAGCCGGCCCCGCCGTCAGTCGCGCCGTTGCCGCCGGTGCCGCCGCCGGTGCCGTCGCCGCCGCCGTTCGATTGCGGCGCGGCGGCCGGGATGCATTGGCCCATCGCGCAGGTGTGCTTGGGCGGGCAGACCGCGCCGGCACAGGCGTCCTTGCAGGCGCCGCCGTCGCAGTATTGGCCGGCCGGGCAGCCGCCGGGGCAGGACGGATCGACGCAGGCGCCCGTCGACGAGTCGCACGCGAGCGGCGCCGCGCAGCCGACGCCGCCGCATTGCGTGCAGCCGGGGAGGCAGAGCCCGCCCGCGCAGACCTGTCCCGCCGCGCACTGCTTGTCGCGGCAGGGATCGACGCAGGCGCCGTCGCGACAGGCGATGCCGTGCGGGCAGACGATGCCGTCGCAGGCGGTGTGGCAGGCGCCGCCGCGACAGATCTCGTCGGCGGCGCAGCGGACGTCCTGGCAGCGCGGATCGCGACAGATGCCCTCTCTTTCGTCGCAGACGAGGTCGACCGTGCAGCCGAACTCCTGGCCGAGCGTGCAGCGCGGCACGCACTCGCCGTTCAGGCAGATGTTGTCGCTGGCGCAGCTGGCGCCGTCGTCGATGATGCCGTTGCAGTCGTTGTCGAGGCCATCGCAGCGCTCGGGCTCGCCGCCGGCGAGCGGCTCGCAGCGCAGCGTGCCGTCGCTGCAGGAGGTCGTTCCGCTCTTGCACACGCCCTTTTTGCCGGTGTCGCACGGGGCGCCGGCGCCGCCGCACTCGACGCCCTCGACGCTGGTGACGAGATCGGTGAAGTCGTTGTTGCTGCCGCCGAAGATGTCCTCCCACGCGAAGTAGAACTTCCGCGTCGCGAGCTTGCTGCCGTAGGTCAAGAGGTGGATGAACGCGCCGGACGTGTTGTCGGGGTTGAGCGCGCGCTCGGAGTAGTAGACGTAGCCGACGCCGTTGGCGAGGCGCAGCGGCGATGCACAGCAGTCGCCGCCGGCGCAGGCGCCTTTGGACGCGTGATCTTCGGGCGTGACGAGGAAGAAGCCGATGTCGCCGCCCTTGTAGGCGGGATCGTTGCGCACGTCGAGGACGACGGCCGCGCCCGGCTGCGCGTTGCAGTCGAGCATGACGTGCAGGTCGCCGGGAAGCGGCGGCGTCGCCGGCATACCGAGCCCGCCGGGCAGGTTGTACCAGCCGAAGGCGTTGTGGAAGCGCGAGGTGCCGCGCGAGGCGACGGTGAAGGTCAGCCCGCAGGTCGGGTGAAACGTCTCCGGGGTGGTCTTGGCGTCGGCCGCGGGATCGATGCCCGACAGCGTCGACGGGATGCAGCTGTTGTCGTTGAACACGTGGGCGAGCGTGGTCTCGCAGGTGGCGTGATGGCCGTCGTCGCAGCTCGTGGCCGACGCGCACACCGCGCCGATGTTGCACGCGCCCGCGCCGCCGCATTGGCAGGCGAAGACGGCGCCGAGGCCGGTCGGCTTTCCGCCGTCACAGCCGGGCGCCGACGGAATCGCGGCGCCGTTGGGCTGGGTCAGTGCGAGCGCGGGCAGCGAGCTGACGAGAACAGCGACGGCAAGAGCGCGGTGCATGGTGCCCTCCTCGACGGGAAGCGCACCGTAACTCACGACTGAGTCACTGTCGATGCGTCTTCTTGGACGCATCGACACGCATCGGGACCGAGCGGGCTACGAAGAACGCGTTA
This sequence comes from Myxococcales bacterium, assembly GCA_028287105.1. GTDB lineage: Bacteria > Myxococcota_A > Polyangia > Palsa-1104 > Palsa-1104 > JAQBQH01. The sequence goes on along the minus strand of JAQBQH010000053.1, from coordinate 25,936 downwards.
GCGTTTTGCCGCGACCGCGGCGATGCCGGACGAGCTCTGCCTCTTCTTCGGCGGCGACGGCGGCTCGGGCATCTCCCCCGGGTTGGTCTCTTCGATCACTTCCTCGGCGATGTCATCGGCGATGGCGGTGGCGCCCTCCCAGCTATCGGAGTCGCTCATCGGACGCGAGACGATCGGGCTCTGACGCACGACCATCGCCTCGAGCTTGGCGGCGCTCATCGAGGCGGCGGCCTTCTCCAGCGTCTCGGACGCGTTGGAGCGCGCGTCGCCGAGACGGAACTGCTTCTGCGCCGCTTCGGCGATGCACTTCCAGATGAGCGGCGGCGAGCAGTTCTCCGCCAACACCTCGGGCGTCAGGTGCTCGAGCGCCAGCGTCGGATCGAACGTCCCCTTCGACAATCCTGCCGTCAGCATCTGCGACAGCACGTGCGGCGGCGCGTCCTTGACCCACTCTGCCGGCGGCACGTGGCGCACGACGTCGGCCGCGCTCAACAGGCCCTCGGTGATGCCGCGACCGAGGATGTCGCCCATCCAGCGCTTGCCCGCGGCCGACGCGGTGCCGCCGACGCTGACGAGGTTCGCCGCCTCGGCCGCGTCGGAGAGGCACTGCCACAGGACCCCGGCGTCGAGGTGCTGCGCCAGCTGCGCGGGCGGCGCCACTTCCAGCACGCTCTCGGGCGTGAGGCGGCCGGTCTTCAGCGCGCCCGCGATGAGCTGCGTCGTCAGGTCCCGCGGGAGCTGCGCGACGAGCACCTCGGGCGTGGCGTGCGCGAGCATCTCGCGCGCGTCGGTGAGCCCATGCTTGATTCCCTCTTGCAGCGCGTATCCCAGCCAGGTCGTCCCGCGCTGCTCGTTGCTCTCGCCGTTCATAGGAAGCCCCCTTGGGTACCGTTGGTGACTGCTGGCCGCGACCTCCACAATAACACACCGTCATTTTTTCCGTATAGACTCCCCGCCATGAAAACGATCCGCAGCTACGTCGGCGGCGCCTGGGTGGAGGCCGCAGGGAAGGCGCAAACGCTCGTAAACCCGGCGACTGAAGAGCCGGTGGCAGAGGTCGCCGCCGGACCGAACGACTGGGCGCGCGCAGTCGCACACGCACGCACCCGTGGCGGCGAAGCGCTGCGCGCCTTGACCTTCGCCGAGCGCGGCCAGCTCGTGAAGGCGCTCTCCAAAGTGGTCCACGCACACCGCGACGAGCTCATCGCGCTCGCCATCGCCAACGGCGGCAACACGCGCGGCGACGCCAAGTTCGACATCGACGGCGCGGCCGGCACGCTCGCCGCCTACGGGGAGACCGGCATCGCGCTCGGCAAGGTGAAGTTCCTCGTCGACGGTGACGCGACCCAGCTGACGCGCTCGGTGCGCTTCGTCGGCCAGCACATCGCGCTGCCGCGCCACGGCGTGGCCGTGCACATCAACGCGTTCAACTTCCCGGCGTGGGGCATGATGGAGAAGGCGGCCGTCGCGCTCCTGGCCGGCATGCCGGTCATCACCAAGCCAGCGACGTCGACGGCGCTGGTCGCGCATCGGATGATGGAGCTCGTCGTCGAGTCGAAGATCCTGCCCGACGGCGCGCTCTCGTTCATCGCCGGCGGGGTCGGCGATCTGCTGGCGCATCTCGAGGGGCAGGACGTGCTGGCGTTCACCGGATCGTCGGACACCGGCCGCATGCTGCGCAGCCAACAGAACGTGGTCGGCTCCTCGGTGCGCGTCAACATCGAGGCCGACAGCCTGAACGCCGCGGTGCTCGGGCGCGATCTGGCGCGCGACTCCGAGGGCTACTCGCTCTTCGTCGCCGACGTCTTGCGCGACATGACGCAGAAGACGGGACAGAAGTGCACCGCCATCCGCCGCGTGCTGGTGCCGCAGTCGATGCTCGACGGCGTGCGCGAAGATCTCGCCGAGCGGCTGGGCGCGATCAAGGTCGGCGATCCGTCGCGCGAGGACGTCGGCATGGGGCCCGTCGCGACCAGGAAGCAGCTCGACGACGTGCGCGCCGGCCTCGCGCGGCTGCGCGAAGAGGCGGACAGCATCTTCGGCGGCGACGGCAGCGTCGAAGCGGTCGGCGTGCCCAAGGGCAAGGGCTTCTTCCTCTCGCCGGTGCTGTTGCAGGTGCGCGACGGCAAGACGGCGCGCCACGTTCACGAGCATGAGGTGTTCGGGCCCGTGTCGTCGATCATCCCGTACTCGGGCGATGCGGCCGACGCGGTGGCGATCGTCGCGCGCGGCGGCGGCGGCCTGGTGTCGTCGATCTACTCCGACGATCGCGCGTTCCTCGGCGAGATGGCGTTCGGCCTGGCGCCGTATCACGGGCGCCTCTTTCTCGGCTCGTCGAAGCTCGCCGGTCACGCCGTCGGGCCGGGCACCGTCCTGCCGCAGCTGGTCCACGGCGGACCGGGTCGCGCCGGCGGCGGCGAAGAGCTCGGCTCCCTGCGCGGCCTCGCGTTCTATCTGCAGCGCACGGCCATCGCCGGCGACAAACCGATCATCGAGGCGCTCTTCCGCCCGCACACGAGCGACGACGACGCGGGCTGAGCAGGCAGCGCATTAACTTTCTGGTCAATTAACAGCTAACTGTCTGGTCAATTGCCAACGCGGCGCGGTGTGGATTCTCGACGGAATCGACGCTACAACAGCGGACGGCTATGGCGACGACGGTGATGGGGTCAGGCTTCGCGCTCGGTGAGCACGAGGTCACGAACGAAGCACTCAAACGCGTCTGCGACACCTCCGATGAATGGATCAAGGAGCGCACCGGTATCGCCACGCGTTACTACGTCGCGGACGGCACCAGCACGTCGGACCTCGGCGTACGCGCTTCGCAGGCGGCGATCGCGGACGCGGGGCTGACGGCGAGCGACATCGACTACGTCGTCTTCGCGACGATGACGCCTGACTACTACTTCCCCGGCTCGGGCGCGCTCCTGCAGACCAAGCTCGGCCTCGGCAAGGTACCGACGCTCGACATCCGGCAGCAGTGCACCGGTTTCATCTATGGCCTGCAGGTCGCCGACGCGCTCCTGCGCGCCAAGGCGGCCAAGAGGGTCCTCCTCGTCGGTGCCGAGGTCCACTCGGGCTTCATGCCGTGGCGCGATCACGGCATGGTCTTCGGCACGACCGACGCCCGCCCGACGGCGGCGGAGTACGAGTTCAACACGCGCTATCGCGATCGCACGGTCCTCTTCGGCGACGCGGCCGGCGCCGTGGTGCTGACCTCGAGCGAAGGTCCGCGCGGGCTCCTCGACGTGGTGCTGCACTCGGACGGACAGTACGCGGAGAAGCTCTATGTGCCGTCGGGGTTCAAGTTCCGCCCGTACATCACCGAGGAGATGATCAAGGAGGGGCGCCACATCCCCGAGATGGATGGCCAGCGCGTGTTCCGCGTGGCGGTGTCCAAGCTGCCCGAGGTGGTGCACGAAGTCTTGGACAAGAGCGGCCTCAAGCTCGAGGACATCTCGCTCCTGCTCGCGCATCAGGCGAACCTGCGCCTGAACGAAGCGGTGCAGAAGGCGCTCGGGCTGCCCGACGACAAGGTCTATAACAACATCCAGAAGTACGGGAACACCACGGCCGCGACCATTCCCATCCTCTATGACGAGTGCAAGAAGGCGGGCCGCATCAAGCCGGGCGATCTGATCTGCTTCCTCGCGCTCGGCGCCGGTTTCCACTGGGGCGCCGCGCTTCTGCGCGCCTGATTTCTCGCGATTTCGCCTGAATTCAGATGTCCGATAATGGGACGCCGCGTCCCGCAAGCGGTCATCGATCGTAGCGTAGCGCGAATCATTCCAGCTTCTTGAGGGTGGCACGGCGCTCGCTGTAGCAACCGTCCGTGCTTCGCCTTCGACCGCTCCTCTTCTTACTGATGGCCGCGCTGGCGCCGCTTCGCGCGGACGCCGCGAACGGCGAGCTCCGCGACCTGCCTCCGCAGGAGGTCGTGCGCACGGTGGGGCTGCGTGAAGTGGTCGCGCTGGCGCTAGACCACAATCCGGGATTGGGCGCGGCGGTGGCCGACGTCGATTTCGCCAAGGGAGCAGTGACGGCGGCCAAGGGGCTCGATGACTTCGTGATCGACGCCGCCGCCTCGTGGGTCGAGAACCGGCAGCCGCTCGTGACCGGAACGCCGGTGCAGCAGCCGGCGCTCGACGACGTGCGCCTCTCGGCGCAGCTGACGCGGCCCTTGTCGACGGGCGGGCGGCTCGGCCTTCGGCTGTCGACCGAGTTCACGCGCACCGAGTTCGCCACCGAGCGGCTAGACCCGATGACCATGGCGCCGCTCGGCTTCGATCGCTCGGCGTCGACGGTGTGGGCCCCCGCGCTGCAGCTCGTCTTCACGCAGCCACTGCTTCGCGGCATCGGCGTGCACACCGCGCGCGCGCAGCGCTTCCGCGCCTACGCGCTGCGCGACGTGGCGACGCTCAATCGCGCCACGACCGCGTCGGTCCTGGTGCGCGACGTGGTGTCGTCGTTCTGGGAGCTCGCCTACGCTCGCGAGGAGCTGGCGATCCGCAAGCAGTCGGCGGTGAGCGCGCGCGAGCAGCTCGAGATCGTCAACGCCAACATCGAGGTCGGCAAGCAGCCGCCGTCGGCGTCGGCCGAAGTTCAGGTGTCGATCGCGCTGCGCGACGAGGACGCCATCCTCGCCGAGCAGCAGGCGCGCGAGCGCTCGCTCGATCTCGAGCGCCTCGTCGGCCTCGCGCTGGACGCCCGGGCGCCGCGCCTCGCCGCGGCGGAGAAGGTCACGCCCATCGAGGCGGTGCCGGGCGCCGGCGAGGTGCTGGAGGCGGCGCGCAAGAACAATCCGCAGCTTCGCGCCGCCTACGCCGGCGAGCGCGTGGCCATGGTCGACGTCGACGTCACCGAGAACGGCATGCTGCCGCAGCTCGACATGGCGCTGGCCGGCGGACCGACCGGCAACGCCACCGACGTGAGCACCGCGTTCAATCAGCTCGCCCGCTTCCAGGCCTACGCGCTCAACGGCTCGCTGGTCTTGTCGGCGCCGATTCCGAATCGCACGGCGCGCGGCCTGCGCGACGAGGCGCGCGCCAACCTGCACAAGGCCAAGCTGTCGACGGCGGACATCAAGCTGCAGCTGGAGACGGTGGTGCTCAGGCTGGTGACCCAGATCGAGACGGCGCGCCGGCGCATCGACGTCCTGGCGTCGACGACCGATCACGCGGCGCTCGACCTCGAGGCCGAGCGGGCGCGCTTCGCCGTCGGTCGCGCCACCAACTTCGACGTGCTACGCCGTCAGGAAGAGCTGGCGACGGCCAAGCTGCGCCAGGCGCGCGCGCGCACCGACTATCTGAAGGCGATGGCGGCGCTCGGGGCCGTGACCTCCGAGATCCTCGACCGTTACGAAGTGGTGATGCGATGACCGATTTAGTGAAACCCGACCTGCCCCGAGCGACACCAGTGGCTGGGTCGATGGATATTCGTCGTACGCCGCCGCGTCGCGGCCGGCGCCGTCTGCTGCTCATCCTCGTCGCCTCCGCGTTGGCGATTGGGTTGACGGTCGGATTGCGCCGGCTGCGCGCGGCGGCGCCTACGGTTGAGCGGGGGACCATCTGGGTCGACACCGTCAAGCGTGGGCCGATGCTGCGCGAGGTGCAGGGACAGGGGACGCTGGTGCCGCTCGAGATCCGCTGGATCACCGCAGCGACGGCAGCGCGCGTCGATCGCGTGCGCGTGCAGCCGGGCACCAAGGTCGAGATCGACACGGTGCTGGTCGATCTCATCAACCCCGACGTCGAGCTGCAGGCGCTCGAGGCCGATCACCAGCTCGCGCAGGCGCAGGCCGAGCTGGTAAACCTCGAGGCGACGCTGACCAATCAGCGGCTGGCGCAGGAGTCGGTGGTGGCGTCGCTCGGGTCGGAGCAGCAGGAGGCCAAGCGGCGCGCCGCCGCCGACGAGGCGCTGGCCAAGAAGGGCTTCTTGTCGGACCTCGAGATGGCGACCTCGCGCGACAAGGCGTCGACGCTGTCGGGGCGGCAGGCGTTCGAGGAGAAGCGGCTGGGCGCGCTGGCCAAGGGCATCGTGGCGCAGGCGCAGGCGCAGAGGCAGCAGCTCGAGCGGCTGCGCTCGATCGCCCAGTTCCGTCACAAAGAGCTCGACGCGCTGCACGTGCGCGCAGGCGTCGCCGGCGTGCTGCAGGAGCTGCCGCTCCAGCCCGGTCAGTCGGTGGCGCTCGGTGCGGTGGTCGCGAAGGTGGCGCAGCCGGATCGCTTGAAGGCGGAGATTCGCGTGCCCGAGACGCAGGCCAAGGATGTGCAGCTGGGCCAGAAGGCCACCGTCGACACGCGCAACGGGATCGTGAGCGGCAAGGTGGCGCGCATCGATCCGGGCGCGGTCTCCGGCACGGTCAAGGTGGACATCACGTTCGACGGGCCGCTGCCGGCGGGGGCGCGACCGGATCTGTCGGTCGAGGGCACCGTGGAGCTCGAGCGGCTGGCCAGCGTGCTCTACGTGGGCCGCCCCGCCTTCGGCCAACCGGGGGCGACGGTGGGCCTCTTCAAGCTCGGCGGCGACGATGAGGCGACCCGCACCGAGGTCAAGCTCGGCAAGGCCTCGGTGCGAACGATCGAAGTGCGCGGCGGCCTCAACGAGGGCGACCGCGTGATCCTGTCCGACATGACGCAATGGGATGGCGCAGAGCGGATTCGCCTGCGCTGATGGAGTGACGATGAGCGAAGAGAAGAAGGATATCGAGGCGCTGATCCGGCTGCGCGAAGTGAGCAAGGTCTTCTACACCGACGAGGTCGAGACCCACGCGCTGGCCGAGGTGCATCTCGACGTGCTCAAGGGCGAGTACGTGTCGATCGAGGGGCCCTCCGGCTCGGGCAAGACGACGCTCTTGTCGATCCTCGGCCTTCTCGATTCACCGACGAGCGGGACCTATCAGCTGGGGCCCGACGCGGTGGCCAATTTGACGGCAGCCGACCGCGCGATGCTGCGCAATCGCCACATCGGATTCATCTTCCAGAGCTTCAACTTGATCGGCGATCTGACGGTCTACGAGAACGTGGAGCTGCCGCTGACCTATCGCGGCATGTCGGCGCCCGAGCGGCAGAAGCGCGTCGAGTCGGCGCTGGAGCGCGTCGGCATGGCGCACCGGCGGCGGCACATGCCGAGCCAGCTCTCGGGCGGCCAGCAGCAGCGCGTCGCCGTGGCGCGCGCGGTCGCCGGCGATCCGCTCATCCTCCTCGCCGACGAGCCGACCGGCAACCTCGACTCGCGCAACGGCGACGCGGTGATGGCGCTCTTGCACGAGCTGCACAAGCAGGGCGCCACCATCTGCATGGTCACGCACAACCCCGAGTACGCCAAGCAGGCCACGCGCACGATCAATCTGTTCGACGGCCGCGTCGTCGACGAGACCCGCTCGGCCGCCTGATGGACACCCTGTGGAAGGACCTGCGCTTCGCCTTGCGCATGCTGCGCCGGACGCCCGGCGTGGCGGCGGCGGCGGTGATCGCGCTGGCGCTCGGGATCGGCGCCAACACGGCCATCTTCAGCGTCGTCGACGGCGTGCTCTTGCGCCCGCTGCCGTACCAGGACTCGCGCGCGCTGCACGTCTTGAATGGCAAATTTCCGACGCAGGGTCTGGCCCACGTTCCGCTCTCGTATCCCGAGTTCAAAGACGTCCTCGAGCAGAGCCGCACGCTCGCGGCGGTCGGCGCGTTCGCGCAGGGTGACTCGAACCTGTCGGGCGACGGCGGGCCGCCCGATCGCGTCGTCGCCGGTGTGGCGTCGGCGAGCTTCTTTCCGACGCTCGGCGTGCAGCCGTTCATGGGGCGCGGCTTCCTCCACGCCGAGGAGCTCAAGGGCGCCGATCAGGTCGTGATGCTCGACCACGGACTGTGGCAGCGGCGCTTCGCGTCGGATGCGAACGTCGTCGGCAAGGAGCTGATCCTCGACAACCAGCCCTACCGCATCATCGGCGTCTTGCCGAAGGGCTTTCAGATCGATCAGAAATGCGACCTCTGGATCCCGCTGTCGACGTCGGTCGACCTGCTGACGGTGCGCGGCGCGCACTTTCTCAAGGTCGTCGGTCGCGCCAAGGCAGGGACGACGAGGGATCAGCTCGCGGCCGATCTCGACGCGGTGTCGGAGCGGCTGCGCGAGACCTATCCCAACAACTACCGGCGCGGCGTCGGCTGGGCGCTCGAGGCGAAGCCGCTCATCGACGACGTCGTCGGCGACGTGCGCCTGTCCCTGTGGGTGCTGCTCGGCGCGGTCGCCTTCGTCCTGCTCATCGCCTGCGCCAACGTCGCCAACCTGATGCTGGCGCGCGCGGCGGCGCGGCACAAGGAGATGGCCATCCGCACCGCGCTCGGTGCCGGACGTTGGCGGCTCATCCGGCAGATGCTCACCGAGAGCGTGATCCTGTCGATCGCCGGCGGCGGTCTCGGTCTCTTGCTCGCCGTGTGGGGCGTCGACGCGATGGTGGCCATGAGCCCCGACGCGCTGCCCCGCTCCGCCGAGGTGTCGCTCGACGGTCGCGTGCTCGCCTTCACCATCGGCGTCTCGGTGCTCACGGGTCTCGCGTTCGGGCTCATGCCGGCCTTGTCGGCATCGCGACCCGATATGAACGATGCGCTCAAGGACGGCACGCGCGGCACCACCTCGTCGCGCGGCCGCCTCAGGCGCGCGCTCGTCATCGCCGAGGTCGGGCTGTCGATGGTGCTGCTCGTCGGCACCGGCCTCATGCTGCGCAGCTTCCTGCAGCTGCGCGAGGTCAAGCCGGGCTTCCGCCCCGACCACGTGCTGACGCTGCGCGTGTCCCTGCCGACGCCGAACGGCACCGCCGCCGACGCGGATACCGCGCGCTACGCGGCCTTCTTCGCGCGCGCGACCAAGCGGCTCGCCGAGCTGCCCGGGGTGCAGGCAGCAGGCGGCATCACCCTCCTCCCGCTCGACGGCGATTCGACCGACAACTCGTTCGAGATCGAGAACTACGTTCCGCGCTCGCCGGGCGATCTGCCCGACAACGAGGTGCGCGAGGTGACGCCGGGCTACTTCACGGCCATGGGCGTGCCGCTCCTCGCCGGCCGTCTGCTCGCCGAGAGCGACGACAAGGGCGCGCCGCCGGTGGTGGTGATCAACCAGGCCATGGCCAAGCGCTACTGGCGCGACGGCGAAGATCCGATCGGCAAGCACTTGAAGCTGAAGTCCGCGCGCAGCCCGCAGAAGGATTGGTCGACGGTCGTCGGCATCGTCGGCGACGTGCGCGGCTTCGGCCTCGACAAGCCGGCCAAGGCCGAGATGTACTTCGCGCACGATCAGCTGCGCCGCTCCGCCGCCATGGCGCTGGTCTTGCGCACCGCCGGCGAGCCGACCGCGATGGCCAACTCGGCGCGCGCGGTCATCGGCGAGATCGATCCCAAGCAGCCGGTCTTCAACGTGCGCACCATGGAGGACTACCTGTCGAGCTCCATGGCGCAACGGCGCTTCTCGCTCGTGCTCATGCTGATCTTCGGCGGCGTGGCGCTCCTCCTCGCCGCCGTCGGCATCTACGGCGTCATGTCGTACACCGTCGCGCAGCGCACGCAGGAGATCGGCATTCGCGTCGCGCTCGGCGCCACGCCGGGCAACGTCCTCGGCATGGTGGTGCGCCAGGGCATGACGCTCGTGGCCATCGGGCTCGGCGCCGGCATCATCGGCTCGCTGGCGGTCACGCGACTGGTGTCGTCGCTGCTCTACGGCGTGTCGACGACCGACTTCGTCACCTATCTCGTCATCGCGGTCGCGCTCGGGAGCGTGGCGCTCCTGGCCACCGTCATTCCGGCGCGGCGCGCGACGCGCGTCGATCCCATGCTCGCACTGAGGGCCGACTGATGATCCGAATCCGCAACATGACGCGTACGTTTCCCGGCAGCGGCAAGGTGCTCGACGGCGTCTCGCTCGAGGTCGGGCGCGGCGACTTCGTGACGATGATGGGGCCTTCCGGCGCGGGCAAGTCGACGCTGCTGGCGGTGCTGGCCATGCTCGACCACGACTGGACCGGCGAATACTTCTTCGAGGAGCAGCCGGTCCATAAAATGAATGGCAAGGAGCGTACCGCGCTCGGGCGAAAGCACGTCGGCATGGTGTTCCAGCGCTTCCATCTGCTCGACGACTTGACCGTCGCCGAGAACCTGGAGGTGCCGCTGCAGTATCGCGATCTGCCGTCGGCGCAGCGCAAGGCCAAGGTCGCCGATGCGCTCGACCGCTTCGGCATCGTCGCCAAGAAAGATCTCTTCCCGCCGCAGCTCTCGGGCGGCCAGCAGCAGCTCGTCGCCATCGCGCGCGCCGTCATCGCCGAGCCGACGCTGCTCCTCGCCGACGAGCCGACGGGAAACCTGCACACCGAGCAGGGCGCGGACATCATGAAGCTGTTCACGCAGCTCAACCGCGCCGGCACCACCATCATCCAGGTCACCCACTCCGAAGCGGTCGCCGCCTACTCGCAGCGCGTCATCCGCATGCGCGACGGGCGCGTGCAGTCCGAAGGGCTGACGGACCGCCTCTGATGGGCGCGCTCGGTCGCGCGAATTCGCGGCCCGCACCGCGCTCGACGGCTACGATCCGGAGCTGCCGCTCCTACGTCGCCGTCGGGAACTTGTTGGCGCTGGCCGCGGCCGCCGCCAGCTTCATCCCGGCGCGCGCCGCCACCAAGGTCGACCCGATGGTCGCCCTGCGCTACGAATAGGACTCCCCATGCGCTCGCGTGTCCTCATCGCCGACGACCAGGTCGACGTCCTCGAAGCCCTCCGGCTGCTGCTCAAGGGCGAGGGGTTCGACATCGTCACCGCCGCCTCGCCGGCCGGCGTCCTCGCCGTCGTCGAGGCGCAGGATCTCGACGCCGTGCTCATGGACCTCAATTACGCGCGCGACACCACGTCGGGCAAAGAGGGCATGGATCTGCTCGCCGGCGTGCAGCGCATCGATGCCACGCTGCCGGTCATCGTCATGACCGCCTGGTCGAGCGTCGACGGCGCCGTCGAGGCGATGCGCCGCGGCGCGCGCGACTACCTGGCCAAGCCGTGGGACAACGCGCGCGTCGTCGCCACCTTGCGGACGCAAGTGGAGCTGGCGCGCGCGCTGCGCCGCGGCCGCCGCCTCGAGGACGAGACCTCGCGCCAGCGCGCCCGCGAATTGCCCAACCTCGTCGCCGAATCGCCGCGCATGCGCGAGGTGGTGCGGCTGATGGAGAAGGTGGCGCCCTCGGACGCCAACGTCCTCATCACCGGCCAGCACGGCACCGGCAAGGAGGTGGCCGCGCGCTGGCTGCACGCCGCCTCGAAGCGCGCCGATCGCCCGTTCGTCGCGGTCAACGCGGGCGGCCTCGCCGAAGGCGTCTTCGAGTCGGAGCTGTTCGGCCACGTGCGCGGCGCCTTCACCGACGCCAAGGCCGATCGCGCGGGCTGCATCGAGCTGGCCGACTGCGGCACGCTCTTCCTCGACGAGATCGCCAACATGCCGATGGCGCAGCAGGCCAAGCTCCTGCGCGTCCTCCAGACCGGCGAGTTCCACCCCGTCGGCAGCTCGCGGGTGCGCCGCGCCGATGTGCGCGTCCTGTCGGCCACCAACGTCGACGTCACGCGCGAGGTCGACGACGGCCGCTTCCGCGAAGATCTGCTCTACCGCCTCAACACCGTCGAGATCCGCCTACCGCCCTTGCGCGAGCGACGCGAGGACATCGCGCCCCTGGCGGCGCACTTCCTGGCGCGACAGGCGGCGCGCTACGGCAACAGGGCGACGCTCGGGCCCGACGCGATGCAGGCGCTGCTCGAGCATCCGTGGCCGGGCAACGTCCGGGAGCTGGAGCATGTCATCGAGCGCTCGCTGCTGCTCGCCGCCGGCGACGTCGTCCATGCCGCCGATCTGCAGCTCGGCGGGCGCGGGCGCGCCGAGTCCAGCTCGCGCTTCGAGGAGCTCTCGCTCGACGAGGCCGAGCGCTACCTCATCCAGCGCGCCCTCGAGAAGTTCTCCGGCAACGTCAGCGACGCGGCACGCGCGCTGGGCCTCTCGCGCAGCGCCTTCTATCGCCGATTGGCGCATCATGGGTTAAAAGGCAACGGGTGAGCCGACGCCGGCGCCCCTTCAGCCACGAAGCTCGCGTCCTCTTGTATGCACTGGTCGCGGCGCTGCCGGCGGCGCTGGTGGCGCTCGGATTCATGTGGCTCGAGCCGCACTCGGCCAAGGTTCGCTGGACGCTGACGCTCATCACCGTCGGGGCTTGGACCGCGATGGCGCTGACGGTGCGCGAAGAGGTCGCGCGGCCGCTGCAGACCCTGTCCAACCTCCTGGCGGCGCTGCGCGAAGGAGACTTCTCGATCCGCGGCCGCCACGGCCGCGACGACGACGCGCTCGGCGTGGCGCTCGGCGAGGCCAATGCGCTGGCGGCGACCTTGCGCCTTCAGCGCTACGGCACGCTCGAAGCCAACGCGCTCGTGCGCAAGATGATGGAGGCCATCGACGTCGCGCTCTTCGTCTTCGATGCCGACGGCGTCTTGACCTTGTGCAACGCCGCCGCCGCGCGCCTCCTCGGCGAGCCGCCCGAAAAGCTGCATGGCCGCCACGCCCGCGATCTCGGCCTGGCCACGTTTCTCGAGGGGGAGTCACCGCGCACCGTCGGTCTGCGCATCGGCGGCGCGCCCCGCCAGCTCGAGGTGCGCCGCGGTCCGGTGCGCCAGGAGGGGCGCCCGCACATGCTCGTCGTCGCGACCGACATGTCGCGCGCGCTGCGGGCCGAGGAGCGCCACGCCTTCGAGCGTCTCGTGCGCGTCCTCGGTCACGAGATCAACAACTCGCTGGCGCCGATCCGCTCGATCGCCGAGAGCCTGCGGCAAAGGCTCGGTAAGCCCGTCGACGCCGACGGCGAGTGGGAGGCCGATCTCTCGAGCGGCCTCGAGGTCATCGAGCGACGCGCCGAGGCGCTGGGCCGCTTCATGACCTCGTACGCACGCCTGGCGCGCCTGCCGCCGCCGCGTCTCGCCGAAGTCGACGTCGGCGCCTGGATCCATCGCGTCGTCGACCTCGAGAAGCGGCGTCCCATCACCATCGCGGCCGGTCCGCCGGCGCGGGTACGCGCCGACGTCGATCAGCTCGAGCAGCTGCTCATCAACCTGGTGCGCAACGCCGTCGACGCCGCCGCCGAAACCGATGGCGCCGTCGAGGTCGGCTGGGAGCTCGCCGGCGACGAGGTGGCCGTGCGCGTCCGCGACGAAGGCCACGGCCTCGCCGACACGCGCAACCTCTTCGTCCCGTTCTTCACCACCAAGTCGTCGGGGACGGGCATCGGCCTCGTGCTCTCGCGGCAGATCGCCGAGAACCACGGCGGCACGCTCACGCTCGAGGATCGCAAAGATCGTCAGGGCTGTGAGGCGCGCCTCTCGCTCCCCATCGCCGCCTGACGGCGTGACGGCGCCGGCGCGGAGCTATTCGTAGCGGAGCTTGATGGTGCGCGTCGGGCAGTACTGCTCGGCAGCGTGCGCCTTGCCATACTGCGAGAGCTCGGGCTGCATGACCAGCTCGACCTTCCCGTCGTCGGCGATGCGGAAGAGATCGGGCGACTCGCCGACGCAGACCGCGTGACCCTGGCACAGATCGCGATCGATCGAGATCTTCAGCTTCTTGGTGGGCGCCTTCGTCGCGGAGCCGTTGGCGCCATTGTGCCCGTGCGCGGCGGCCGCTTCGACCATCGCCTCGGGCGACGCCATCTTGCCGAGCTCCGTCGCCGCCGACATCGTCACCGACGGCTGCGCGCGCTTGCGATAGCGCATGCGACACGGCTCCTTCGGCCCGACGACGAGCCCCTGGAAGTCGCTCTGGATCGGATCGCCGGCCAGCTCGAACTCGTACTGCCCGAGGAGGAGCGCGAGGATCGCCTTGATCTGCAGGATGGCGAACGCGTTGCCGAGACACTTGTGGCGCCCGCCGCCGAACGAGATGTACGCGAAGTCGCGCTTGTCTTCCTCGCGCGGCGGCGCGAAGCGATCGGGATCGAAGCGATCGGCGTCGCGGAAGACCTCGTTCATGCGGTGCGACACCGTCGGGGAGATGACGATCCAGGTCCCCTTCGGCACGTGCCAGCTCTTGTAGGTGAAGTCCTGCTGCGCGACGCGCACCAGCATGAACAGCGGCGGATGCAGGCGCAGCGCCTCTTTGACCGCGTTCTCGGTGACCGTCAGCTCGCGCAGCGCCGCGTGGCTCACCGGCGTGCCGTTGCCGAACACGCGATCGATCTCCTCGACGACGCGCCCGAGGTAGCCCTGATTCTGCAACAGCTCGATCAGCGTCCACGCCGTCGTCACCGACGAGGTGTGATGGCCGGCGAACATCCCGGCCAGGAGCATGCCGGTGATCTCGTTCTCCGACAGCGGCCGCCCGTCGGCGTAGCGCGCCTCCATCAACGTCTGCAGAAAGTCCTCACCCTGGCGGCGATCGCGCAGGCGCGCACGGATGACGTTGGTGATCATCTCGACCATGCGCACGCGCGCCTTGTCGCGCTTGCGGAACGACGGAATCGGCAGGTGCGCGTTGATGTACGCCAGCGGCGTCACGCCCTTTTCCAGGTCGTGATAGACGGAGGCGAAGTCCGCGGTCATGCCCTCGCGGAACTCCTTGCCGAGGAGGCAGCGCGACGAGGTGAAGTTGGTGAGGACGCGGCAGAAGTCGACGAAGTCGATGACGCCGCTCTCGCCCCACGGCCGCACCGACTGCTCGGTCTCGAGGACGACCGCCTCGCCGTAGGTGCGCATGCGGCGATCTTTGAGCGCCGGCAGGAGCATCTTGAGCTGCTCCGCCATCTTCTCGGGCGGCGCGTCGTAGACGATGTCCTTGCCGAACACCGGCGTCATGATCTTGTAGGCTTCGGACGGGCTCAGCATCGAGTCGGGCGCGCGGAAGACCGCCTCGTGCGCCTCGGGCCCGAAGACGGCGACCATGCGGCGGTTGAACACCTGAAAGGCGGCGATCTCGCCGTTCTCGCGATGCGCCCGCGTCAGAAGCTCGATGGTGGAGCGGATGAACTCGACGGTATGGCCGACCAGCGGCAGCCCGCCCGCGAGCGTCGGTACCGCGCGCAAACCCGCGGGGACGGCCTTTTTTCGGCGGAACAACATGTCGCCGAGGTTCTGCACCTGCATGGTCGGGGTGTATGCCACGGAACGGGGAAAATATCCATGACTGGCCTCGTCGCGTGAGCGGGGATACGAACTGATACATGATTCGAGCGCTCGCAATCTTGTTCTGCGCCGCCGTCCTCGGCTGCGGCGACGGTGGTGGTGGCAGCGGTGGTGGTGGCAGCGGCGGCACGGGCGGTGGCGGCAGCGGCGGCACCGGCGGTGGTGGCGGCACGGGCGGCAACGGCGTCGTCGACATGGCGCAGCCGCAAGACCTCGCCAACGCGTTCATGTGCGGCAGCACGTACTGCCCGCCCAATCAGAAGTGCTGCGTCAACGGCATGACGCCGACCTGCGCGACCTCCTGTCCCGGCGACGGCGGGTTCGTGGCCGAGTGCAAGGGCCCGGAGAACTGCGGCGGCAATCCGTGCTGCATCACCATCGGCAGCGGCTTCATGATCCAGGACGTGGTGTGCACGACCAGCCCGTCGGCCTGCCCGCCGATGGTCAACGTGCAGACCCAGAGCGGCATGGACCGCGCGTGCAAGGTCGACACCGACTGCACGGCCGGCGTGAGCATGCCGTCGCTGCCCGACTGCTGCACGAACACGATGACCGCGCAGAAGGTCTGCTTCAACAAGTCCTATACGCAGTTCGTGCAGGGCTGGACCTGCCCCTGAGCGACGCGCTCGCGCGCAGTCCGAGCTACCGCTCTTCTTTGTACTCCTGAACGTTCGGACCGATGCGGCCAGCGCGGCCAGCTGCGCGGTGGCGGTCGTCGAGCATTGCAAGGAAGTGCTCGCGTCCTCCCATCCGTCCGTGTTATTGCCAGGTCGCTTCAGGGGGAAACGGATGCGCGCATCTGCCGTAGGAATCCTGCTGCTGGCCGCCCTCACCGCGAACGCCGCCGAAAAGGCCGTGCCGCTCGAGCCGACCGAGGTCCGCGTCGCCGTCGCCAACCGCTCCCAGAAAGCGCTCGGCCTACGGCCGCTCCCGACGGGCGGCTGGCGTCTCGACCTCCCGTCCAACGCCGACACCGCCGACATCATCGACCTGACGCCCAACACCCCCGCCCGCACCATCACCCTGTCCATCGTCGGCCGCGCCCTCCGCTTCGACGCGATCCGCTTCACCGGCGGCCACGTCTACCGCATCCAGCTCAAGACCGGCCCCTCGCCCTCCACCTCCACCCTCGTCTACCTCTATCCCCAACCCTCCACCGAGCCTCGCCACCGCGCCCCTCAGCGCGTGAAGTTCTCCCCCGACGAGAGACCCACGGACGACTCCCCCCTCTCCACCGTCGACAAGGGCTCCCTCTAGACCTGATTCGGCATCGACCACGTCCGCGGCCTACTCACCGCCACCCTCGACGCCGCCCCCGTCTCCGCTACACCGCCGGCATCAACAGCTGGATCATCCTCCCCGCGTTCGCCACCCCCTGCGCCCGCATCCACGCCTGCGCCTCCGCCACCAACCTCTCTCCCTCCGCCCCCCCGATCACCCGCCCCAGCTGAAAGCGCGTCGCCGCCGCCAGCTGCGGCGTATCGGCCACCTCGAAGTGGTGCACCGCCTCCAACAGCCGCCTTTGCCCCTCGTCGCGCTCCCCGTTGCGATGCGCGATGATGCCGCCGAATCCGGCGAGGTAGCCGCGCGTGATGCTTGCCTGCAGCTTGCCGAGCGGCGTCAGCCACTCGCGCACCAGCTCGCGCCGGTCGAGCGTGACCGCCGCCGTCACGTAGTAACGACGAAAGTCGGCCATCACCCACGGCATCTTCGACAAGACGCTCCTGCGGAAGCGCGGCAGCCCCTCGTCGAGCCGCGCCAATGCCGCGCGCGCATCGCCGCGATACAGATCGATGACCGCCCCCGACGTGAGCTCGAGGAAGTGAACCATCAGGAACGGCTCGTCCGGCCAGTCCTGCCGCGCCGCGAACAGCCGCCGTTGCGCCAGATCGGGATCGTCGCGCACGAGGCAGCTCCAGCAGCCGGGCGAGGTCGCGAACAGGCTGCGCGCGTAGACGTCCTGCCGCCGCTCGGCGTCGACGAGCGTGTTCTCCGCATCGCGCACCGCCGCCGCGAAGTCGCCCATCGCGATGCGCGCATAGCAGCGGAAGAAGCGCGCCGTGATGCGCTCCCACTCGACGCCGACGCCGTTGGCCAGGAGCGCCTCCGCCTCCTCGAACGCCTGCGCCGTGCGGCGGTAGTCGCCGCTGAAGAAGCGCGCGCCGCCGGTGGCGAGCTTGGCGATGGCGACGAGCGTCGGATCGCCGAGGCGCCCCGCCTTGAGCTCGACGTCGCGCGCCAGCTCCGACGCCTTGGCGAGGTTGCGATTACCGCCGGCGGCCGCGCGATACACGACGTCGATGGCGAGCGCGCGGACGACGCGCTTCTCGTCACCCACCGCGAGCGCCGTGCGTAGATGGCGCGTCTGCACATCGGCACCGAGCAGGTTGTCGATCATCCCGAGCGCCGCCGACGCCGAGTACAACGTGTCGAGCCGCGCCAGCTCCTCTGGCGGGACCTCGGCCGCGCGCCTGGCCGTGTAGCCGAGCCCGCGCAGCGCCAGCCGCGCCCGCTGCCACAGGAGCGACGCCAGGATGCCGGCGCGGCTCTCGGGCGGCTTCCAGCCGATACGGCTCATCACCTCGCGCATGGCCGCCAGCCCCTCGACGATGTGCCCCGATCGCAGCAGCTGATCGGCGGCGCGGCGCGTGAGGTCGACCGAGAGCTCGGCCTCCGCACCGTCGGCGGCGCGACGGAATTCCCCCGCCGCTTCGAAGCTGCGCCCGGCCAGCGCCAGCGCCTCGCCGCGCGCGATGCGCAGCGCACGCGTGTCGTCGGCGGGCAGCGCGCCCGACTCGAGCGCGACGCGATACAGCTCGGCCGCCCGATCGAACGCCAGCTTCTCCGACGCGCCGCGCCCCGCCTGCACCAGGTACTGCACCGCCTGCCGCTCGTCGCCGGCGGCGAGCCAGTGGCGCGCCAGCGTATCGACGGTCGCGTCTTCCCAGCGCTCGAGCACCTCGGCAAGCTGGCGATGGAGCAGCTTCTGGCGCGCATCGGGGAGACGCGCCTGCAGCGTCTCGCGCACGCGATCGTGATACGGCGCCAGCCACGGCTCGTGGGCGTAGCGCGCCACGCGCACGAAGCTGCCGACGCGCAGCATGCCGAGCGCGCGCTCTCGATCCTCCGGCGACAACCCCGCCGCGTCGCCGAGCACCCACAGCGGCGTGGGCTCGCCGGCGATGGCGACCATCTCCATGAGCAGCCGCGCCATCTGCGGCAGCCGCTCGATGCGCCGATAGAGAACGTCCTCGAGGCTCGGCTTCTCCCCCGCCGGCAGCGCGCCCGACTCGCGCGCGAAGCGCACCATCTCCGACAGAAACAGCGGGCTCCCCGACGACTGCGTCCAGAACTCGTCGCCGAGCGCGGCCGGCGCGCCGCCGCGTCCGAAGAGCCGCGTCACGAGCGCGCGCTGCTCCACGTCGGAGAGCGGCCCCAGATCGATGTGCCGCGATCGATGGCGCGCCGCCAGCGCCGCCAGCGCCTGACGCAGCTCGAACTCGCCGTCGCTGCCGAGGTTCTCGGCGCGCAGCGCGCCGAGGAACATGATCTGCGACGGACCGTCGGAACGGAACAGCTCGCCGAGGAGCTGCAGGCTGTCGCGATCGGCCCACTGCAGGTCGTCGATGTAGATGACGAGCGGCTTGCGCCGCGCCAGCTTGCCGAACAGCGCGCCCAGCGCGGCGAACGCGCGGTCACGCATCTCGTGCGGATCGGAGATGCCGAGCGGCTGCGCGCGCTGCATTCCCGGCACGCGGCGCAGCACCGGAAACAGTCGCGGCAAGAGGTCGGCGTCGGCGGGCAGAAGCCCGTGCACCTCCTCCGCCGGCAGCGAGATGAGCAGGTGGCTCAGCCGATCGACCACGTCGTCGAACGCCTTGTAGGGCAGGCTCTCGCGCTCGTGGCAGCGCCCCTTGAGCACGATCGGATGGCGCCGGTCGGCGTCGAGCGCCGCCAGGAAGCGACGCACCATCGCGCTCTTGCCCATGCCACTCGGGCCCTGCACGAACACGCTCACCGTCGCGCCCGCCGTCGCCTCCTCGAACGCCGCGTGCAGCGCCGCCAGCTCGGCGTCGCGTCCGACGAAGGCCGCGCGCGATCCTTCCGCGCTCTCGGTCAGCGTCGAGGCGTCGTCGGCCGCGAGGCCGAGCCGCGTCAGCACCTCGACCCCCGACGGTCGATCACTCGCGCGCCGCGCCAACAGCGCCATGCACAGCGCGTCGAGCTCCGGCGGCAGCCCGTCGGTCAGCCGCGACGGCGGCGGCGCCTCCTGCGACTGCTTGGCCATCAGCACCAGCTCGGGATCGCCGGCAAACGGCAGCTGTCCGGTGAGCGCGAGATAGACGACGACACCGAAGCTGTACCAGTCGGCCGCGGCCGTCGGCACCTCGCTCGCCGCCTGCTCGGGCGCCATGAACGCCGGCGTGCCCGAGAGCGTGCCCTCCGCCTGATCGCCCAGCACCGACGCCTCGGCGGCGATGCCGAAGTCCACGAGCACCACGCGACCCTTCGGCGTCACGCGCACGTTCGACGGCTTGAGGTCGCGATGCACCAGCCCCGCGCCGTGAAGCGCGTGCAGCGCCTGCGCCAGCTGCTGCAGCCCCGAGCGCAGCTTGCCCTCGTCGACCAGCGACGAGAACGGCACCCGGTTCGCCGCCTCGTCGTCGGCCTCGCCGTCGCTGCGCGCGGCCGCCGCGCCGTTGCCGCCCGCCACCAGCGTGATCGATCGCGTGATCGCCGCCGTCGGCCGCTCCGCTCCCGGCGCCACCGGCCCGCGCCAACCCGGCGGCCGCACGTGGGTGATGAAGTCCACGCCGTCGATCAGCTCCATCGTGAAGAACCACTCGTCGCGCTCGCTGACGAGGTCGTAGAGCCCGACGATGTTGGGATGGCTCACGTTCGTGAGCGCGCGGAATTCCTTCTTGAAGCGATAGAGGCTGGTGGCATCCAGCTCGCGCAGCGTCTTCAGCGCGACGCGCAGGTCGCGCTCGTTGTCGTGGGCCTCGTAGACGAGACCCTCGCCGCCTTCACCGAGCTTTCGGATCAGCTCGAAGCGTGTGGTCCCGCGAAAAGGCATCCGATCGCTTCATTGTAAGCGCTTTCGGAGCGAAAATTAACGGCAGTCGGACCAGCGCAGCGTCGTCTTGAACGTCTTCCGCATGAACAGGAAGTGGCCCCCGCCCTCGATGTGCACGAACGACGGCATCGGCACGTCCTTCGGCCCCATCACGTACTGCTCCTGCACCTTGACCCAGTCGGCGTGCGGCGGCATGGCCGCGGGTTGCAAATCGCCCTTGAGCTCGATGAACTTCTCCGCGTCGACCCAGATGGTGCCGTTGGCGAGCGTCGACGCCGCCTTGTTCGCCTTCACCTTGAGCACGAAGGTAGGCCGCCCCCACAACGTCTCCTTGCGCAAGAGCTCGAACTGCTCCTGCGGCGCGTTCTTCGCGGCCAGCGGCGACAGATCGAAGTCGTCGTCGTCGCTCTTCTTGCTCTTGTCGTGCTGCTTCTTCGCCTTGTCGCGCTCGCTCTTCAGCTCGTCGGCGGTGAGCGCCTTGCCGTCGCGCACGACCCGCGTCGACTCGAGATCCTGCTTGTCACCGTCGAAGGTCGCCTTGGCCTCGCGCTCTTCTTGATGCTCGAGCTTGCCCGCCTTGTCGAGGAGTTGCGTCTCGATGCGCACCTGACAGACGACGCGCTCGGGCTTCTTGTCCATGACCGCGCGCGCCTTCTGCACGACCTCGCCCACCGGCGGCAGCGGCGTCGCATCTTCCGCATGCGCGGCCGTCCCCGCGCCCACAGCGGCCGCTGCCGTCGCCATCATGGCGACGAGAACCGCGCGCTTCATCGACCCACCCTTGTCATCACGCGCTCGAACTCCTCCAGGACATTGTCCTGCTGCGTGCCGCGCACCATGAACGCCGGCACCGCTCCACCCGGCTCGCTGTAGCACGTATAGGCCACGTTCGATCCGCCCGCGCCGTCGGGCTCGATGCGCCAACCGCCGCGCACCATCGGCAGCCGCACGTAGCCCTCTGCCGGCGGCGGCCCCAGCTCGGTCGTCGACTGGAACTGGATCTCGTATCCGCCCGTGTGCGCGTCGGTGATCTTGCGAATGCGGATGATGACGTCGCGATCGGTGACGACCGGCGCACGAATCTGGTCATAGACGACCACTTCGTCGACGCTGCGCTGCACCACCGCGCGCCGCTTGATGGTCGGCGACTTCTCGTCGCCGATGCCGCCCCAGATCTTCTTCACCGCCGCGTCGGGGCTGACGGTCGTGTGCGTGCGCGCGCGATAGTCGAGAAAGCGCGACCCCTCGACGCTGCGCTTCTCGAGGGTGATGCCGTCCTTGTCGCGGACCTTCTGCCAGCCGTCGTCGGCGGCGGCGATCGCCGGCGCGCTCGAAACCAACGCGGCCAAAGCGGCTGCCGCTACGACGGACCGTCCCACGAACGCACCGTACGCAGTCCTGGAACGTGTTTCAAGCCGCATTCTCACGCGATCGGACGCATTGGCAGTTTGCACGGGGCCTCGAGAGCTACTTCAGTAGTGGTCCGACGCGCCGTCGGGGGACCGGGATGCCCGCGGCGCCGCATCGACGTATAATTCCAGCACGGCCTCCACCGGCGAACCCTCCCCGCGCGTCGAGCGCGCCCTCTACCTCGCCACGCTCTTGTGGGCGGCGCATCGCGCGCTCTTTCCGCTGAGCGAGACCGATCTCTTCTTCCACTTGAAGCTCGGCGATCTCATCGTCGCCACGCGCCGCATCCCCTTTCGCAACCTCTTCTCGTTCACCTACCCGAGCCATCCCGATCTCGACCTGTCGTGGGCGTTTCAGCTCCTCGTTTCCGCGGTGTATCGCGCGGGCGGCTTCGGGGCGATCGTGGTCTTGAAGACGCTCCTCGTCGTGGCCGCGGTGGCGCTCGTCTGGCGCGCCTGCCGCGTTCAAGCCATCGCGCCTTTGCCGACGGCGCTGGCGCTCGTCGTCGCCGTCGAGGCGGCCGGCCCGCGCCTCGTCGAGCGGCCCCACCTGGTCACCTTCGTCGGCCTCGGCGCGCTCTCGCTCCTCCTCGCCGACCTCGAGCGCCATCCCCGTCGCTGGCGCCTCTTGCCGCTGTTCGTCCTCGTCTGGGCGCAGTTTCACGCCGGCGTCTTCTTCGCCCCGCTGGTGACGCTCTTGTGGCTCGTCGGCGCGCGTCTCGATCGCGTCGAGCTGCCCTGGCGCCGGTGCGCGCTGGTGCTCGCGCTCTCCATCGCTGCGCTCTTCGCCACGCCCGCGACCACCATGCTGCCGCGCTACCTCCTATGGCACACCGGCCTCGGCGCGACCCGCAACATCGACGAGTTCCGCCACGCCGACGCCTGGAACGATCCCTGGTTCTTCACGCTCATGGCCGTCTGCCTCGCCGCCGCCGTCGCCCGCGGTCGCACGCCGCGCTGGCGTCAGCTCCTGCCGCTGATTGTCGTCGCGGCCCTGGCCTGGCGCTCGGTGCGCTTCGTTGCCGAGTGGTCGCTCCTGGCCGCGCCGCTCGTCGCCGATGGACTCGGCCGGCTCGTCGCCGCCGCGGCGCCACGCCTCGGCCGCCGCGCCGCCGCCTTGACGCTGGCGCTCTCGCTCACCGCCGTCGTCGTCGTCGATCGGCTGCTCGATCCCGCGCCGCCGCGGCTCGCCGAGGACGTCGTCCCCTTCGACGCCATCGACTTCGTCACCCGCACCGGCCTCCGCCGTCGCATGTTCCACGACCTCGACGTCGGCTGCTATCTCGCCTGGGAAGGCTATCCGCGCTGGCAGGTCTTCGAGGACGCGCGCCTCCCGGCCTATCCCGACGAGTTCCACCGCGCGATGGACGGAACGCCGCTCGATCCACCCGCGTTCGACGCCCTCCTCCGTCGCTACGACGTCGACGCCGCGCTCATCAACGACCCCGGCATCAACCGCCACGCCGGCTCCTTCGACCCGCAACAGTGGGCGCTGGTGTGGCGCCGGCCGAGCGCGCTCGTCTTCGCGCGACGCACGCCCGCGCATGCCGCGCTCATCGCCGCGCACGAGATCCCGCTGCGCATCAGCTTCCGTTACGAAGACGGCTCGCGCGCGCATCCGCTCTGGGCGCCTCCCGCGACCGCGACGCTGGACCGCTGCGAATGGGACCGCCGCCTGGCCGCCGTCCTCGACGCCGACGGCGATCCCGAGCGCGCCCTCGACGCGCGCCTCGACGCCGCCGCCCGCGCCTGCCTGGCCGCGGCCGACGAAGCCGACGTTCGCTTCTACGCCGGCGCGCGGCTGCAGCGCGCCGGTCAGCTCGCGCGCGCCCGCGCCGAGTACGATCGCGCGCTCACGTTGGTACCAACCCACGCCGGGGCCCGTCGCAATCGCGCGTGGGCACAGTTACCGTCGGAGATCGCGCGCATTTTGCGGACGCTCGCGCCACCGCTATGAAGCCACGCGACAATCCGCGGGCGCGAAGCGGTGCAACCGCGAGTGGGCAGTGCGGAGCCCATGGCCCCACCCGTAGCCACCCCGAGTGACGACGATTGGTCGTACCAACCGCGCCTAATTTCTTCGCCTCTCTCAAATTGCGAAACGGACGGTGTTGCGAGCTACCGAAAGGTGCGGTGGCATGCGAGCTGATAGGCGGCTGTGGGGAAAGGTAGTCGAAAGACGCCGATTGTAGGGGAGTCGCCGGTGGATGAATTTCGAGAGTCTCGTCGGCAAGAGATTGAACGACCGACCCGTTTCGCGCTGTTCGTCGGTCGCGCCTCCGAGCTGGCTCGTCTCGGCGAGATGGTGGCTGACGTGCCCGCCACCTTGATCATCGGCGTGCCCGGCGTCGGCAAGACGGCGCTCGCGCAAGCGTTCGCCACCCGCTGGGCGGGCGCAGTCATCCGCCAACGCGCGAGCGATGCGCCCCTCGGATCGCTGCTCGACGACGTGCGCCACCAGCTCGCCGGCGATCTCATCGAAGACGTCGCGAGCGATCACGATCGCGTGGCCGACCTGGCGGCGCGGCTCGCGGCCGCGCGCGGCCTGTGGCTGCTCGACGATTTCCATCGCCTCGCCGACGGCGATCAGGCGCAGCTGCTCGACGCCTTCGCGCAGACGGCGGGCCCGGCGCGGCTCGTCGCCACCTCGCGCCAGGCGCCGGTGCCGCGCGCGGGGCTGGCCGACCACGCGCAGCTTCGCATCGATCCGCTCGACGAAGCCGCCGGCCGCGAGCTGTGGGCCGCGCTCGACGAGCTCTACGGCCCCTCGGAGCGCTTCGACGTGGCGTGGCGCCGCTCGCACGGCCTGCCCATCTTGCTGCGACAGGCGCACGCGGGCGGGTTCGATCAGGCCGATCCCATCGCCGCCGCCGTCCACGCGCTGTCGCCCGACGAACGCGCGCTGGCGGGCGCGCTGGCGCTCTCCGAGCTGCCCTTGCCGGCGGCAGCGCTGGTGCAGATGCGCGATCCCGGCAGCGGCCGCTCGGCGCTCCGGCGGCTGGTGAGCCGCCTCGTCGTCGACATCGACGGCGCCGATCACTGCACGCTCCACGATCTCTTCGCCGCCAGCATGCGCGACGCGCTCGACGACGACGAACGGCGCACGCTGCACCTGTCGCTGGCGCAGGCGCTCCTCGGGATCGATCTCGATCTGGCGATCCGCGCGCGCAATCTCTGTGCGCACCTCGTCGCCGCCGGCCACGAAGACGACGCCGCTGCCTGGCTGCTCGCGCACGCGTCGGAGCTGGTGCATCGCGGCGCCGCCGCCGAGCTCCTGCGTGCCATCGAGTCGATCGCCCCCGAACGCCGCCCACCGGCGCTGCGCATCGAGCGGGCGCGCGCTCTCGTCCGGGTGCTCGACCTGTCGCGGGCGCTCAACGAGCTGCGCCAGCTCGCGACCTCGGGCGCCGTCGTCGACCGCGCCGACGAGGTGCAGATCGCGCTGGCGCAGGTGGCGCTCTTGACCGGCGACGCGCGGCTCGCGCGCGACACCCTTTTGCCGCTGCTGGCGCGCGACGACGTGCCCATCCGCCAGCGCGTGCGCGCCGTCGCGACGCTGGCGCTGGCCTCGACGCACCTCGGCCTCGGCGACGAAGGGCGCCGCGCCCTCACCGCCGTCGAGCGCTCGCTCACCGACGAGGAGCCGGCCGAGGTGCTGGCCGCGTATCGCGCCTTTTCGTTCTGGATCGAGGAGCGCGACGAGGAAGCGATGGCGGCGCTGCGCGACGCCGGCAGCGGCGACCGCGACGACCCGCCGTCGTATCGGGCCGCGCTCACGCCCGGGATCTCCGGCGTCATCCTGGCGCGGCAGGGGCGCATCGAGGAGGCGGAGCGTTCTCTGACGCGCGGCCAGCGGGTCCTATCCCGACGCGCCGATCCGCTCTTCCAGCTGGAGCTCGCGGTGGCGCGCGCGCTCTATCTGTACGAAGCGGGCGAGCGCGTCGAAGCGGTGCGCCGTCTGACGAGGCTGCACGAGGCGTACGTGCGCTCCGGCTACTATCTCGGCACGCTGTTCGTCGGCAGCTGGCTCGGCCGCGCGCTCCTGCTGGTCGGTCGTCGCGCCGAGGGGCTCGATCGCCTGGCGCGCGTCGAAGAGGCGGCGCGGGCTCGCGGGCTCGAGGGGCTGGTCGCCATCGTGACGCGCTCGCGCGCGGTCGATCCGCTGGCGCAGCTCGTCCGCGCCGGCGCGTCGCTGCCGCCGGCTCGCCGCGATCGCGCGGTGCGCGCCCGCGCGCATAAGGCGGTGCAGGCGGCGGCGAGCGGCGACCTCGGGCGCGCGC
>JAQBQH010000045.1 GCA_028287105.1 Myxococcales bacterium | reverse complement strand
AGCGCGACCTGGGCGGCCCCGATGGAGGAGCACGCCGCGAAGCGGCGACTGCGACGGATTCCGACGCCGGGAGGTCGCCTCACTGCGTCCGCGACCCCAGCCGTCCCAGGGCTATTCGTTCTTAACGGACCGGCATTGAGGCTAGTGGTAGAGGTGCGCGTTGATCAGCGCATCGCCGCTGACGACGTTCTCGATGACCACGTCGACGATGTAGCGATCGCCGACCTGCTGAAAGCGGCGCACGTCGACGAAGCCGCTGGCGCGGCCGCGATTGGAGCAGTAGGCGCCGCCGCCGACGTCGGCCGCGACGACCAGCAGATCCGACGCGCCCGGCTCCGAGAGATCGTAGAGCTGACCCGACTCGGGCCAGACCGAGAAGAGCGCGGTCACGGCGGCGTCACTGCCGCCGGCGCGCGGTCCCACGCCCTCGGCCGCGGGGCAATTGGCGGCGCCGACCATCTGCGCGTCGAACAGCCCGTCGTAGGTCATGGCGGACGTGACGACGGTGATCTTGCTCGTCGGTGCCGCCGGCGGCGTGGCCGCGGGGGGCTCGTTCGCACAGCCACAAAAAACGGCGATCAAGGCGGCGATCGCGTGACGCACGTTCATCCTCCGAATTGAGCCTTGAGCTTGTCGTCCCACTCGTCGGCGACGCGGGCGACGGTATCGAGCATGTCGACGAACTCGTCGAAGTCGAGCGACTCGAGCGAGCGCAGCGCGCGCAGATAGATCCGTCCCGACTCGCGATCGACCGCGAAGGCGCCGTCCTCGGTGGCGAGGTAGTTGAGCTCGAGCAGCCGGCGATAGAGCTCCTCGCGGCTGCGGTCCGGCACGTCCATGATCGGCGCCAGGAACAGGATGAAGCCCTTCTGCTCGACGACGTTGATGCCCACGGTGGCGGAGCCACGCGCGACCTGAGTAAACCCGTCCTTGTCGAGCGGATCGATCGGTACGCCGATCAGCTCGGAGAACCTCTGGATGTACTCTGCCACGCGCTTGACGTCGGCCATAGCGAACCTCCGACGACCATCATACTCCGGTCGGATATTTCCGTCGCTGGCGATCGTGACGCCGCGACTTGCCGTGCAGATCGCGCGAGGGCGGCAGCGGCGGCTGCAGGGTCGGCGGCGTGAGGTCGAGGCGCAGCTTGCGCGGCACCAGGACCGGTGACGCACCGACGGGCGGCATCACCGGCGCCGTCGCTGGCGAGGTCGCGGTCGCAGTCGTCGCCGCCGGCGCGAGCAGCCCCGCGCCGACGAGGGCGCGATGCGCGTGCGGCGACTTGAGCCCGTAGAGCAGCCCGCCGAGCGAGAGCAGGAGCGCCATCAGTGGCCCGACCATGCGCAAGGGCGGCATCTTCGGCGGCGGCAGATGCAGCTGCATGGCGATCTGCGGAATCCAGCGCTCGGGGCGCAGCGGCCACAGGCGCGGCTCGCTCGGCTCGTCGGGCGGCAGCGCGATGTTGGCCTCGGTCTGCTCCGACGGCGTATTCACCGCCGCCAGCCGGCGACGCGCCGCATCGTCGCCGAAGAGGCGCGCCATCGTCGCCGTCAAGTGCACCTTGGACGGCGACTCGCCCGTCGACGCCAGCCACGCCGACAGCGCCTGACCCATCTCGGCGGCGCTCTCGAAGCGCTGCTCCGCGTCCGGCGCCAGCGCGGTCTCGATGGCGGCGGCGAGCGGCAGCGGGATGTCCTTGCGCACCGTCCTGAGCGACGGCACGTCGCACATCTGCACGGCGCGCAGCATGTCGAGCTCATTGCGGCGGTGGAACAGTCGCTTGCCGGTGAGCAGCTCCCACGCGACGACGCCGAGCGAGAACAGATCGCTGCGCCGATCGAGCGGCGTGGCGCGCGCCTGCTCGGGCGACATATACGGAATCTTGCCCTTGAGCGTGCCGGCGTTGGTGTGCGAGCGCGAGGCCACCGCCTGCGACTTGGCGATGCCGAAGTCGGCGAGCTTGACCGCGCCGTCGTACGACACGATCAGGTTCGCGGGCGTCACGTCGCGGTGGACGATGCCGCGCTCGTGCGCGTGATGCAGCGCCTCGCACGCCGAGACGAGGATGGTGACGACGTCGACGAGCGGCATCGGCGCGCCGAGCTCCTTGGCGCGGCGGAACATCGCGGCCAGGTCCTCGCCGCAGACGTACTCCATCGCCAGGTAGTAGGCGCCGCCGTCGACGCCGAAGTCGTGGATGTGGACGATGTGAGGATGGTCGAGGCTGGCCGCTAGACGCGCCTCGTCGAGGAACATGTCGACGAAGTCGGTCTGTTTGGCGAGGTGCGGCAAAATCCGCTTGAGCGCGACGCGCTTCTCGAAGCCCTCGGGGCCCGGTCGCTTGGCGAGAAAGACCTCGGCCATTCCGCCGACAGCCAGTCGCTGCAACAGCTCATATCCACCAACAGTCGCGGCCACGGTCGGAAGTGTAGCTGGCAAGCCACAGCGAGCCAGCGTTAATGCTGTTACGACCGTCGCCCACGCGCGCGTTTATTCGTCGACGTTGGCGATGTTGTATTTCTTGATGAGCCGGTGCAGGTAGACGCGGTCCAGACCGCCCTCGCGCGCGGCTTTGGAGACATTGCCGCCCGCGCGACGCAAGAGCTGGGTCACATAATCGCGCTCCCACGAGGCGATGAGCCGCTCCTTGGCGTCGCGAAAGTGCTCGTTGCCGAGCGTTGGCCAGTGCTGCGCGCCGCCGGGCGTCGAGGTGCCAGGCATCGCTTCGAGGCCGAGGAGCGACGGGTGCAACACGCGGGTCTGCCCCATGAGCGAGAGCCCGCGGTCGATCACGTTCTTGAGCTCGCGAACGTTGCCCGGCCAGTCGTACTCGGTGAAGAGGCCCATCGTCTCCGACGGAACCTCGACGTCCTTGCCGGTGAGAAAGAGCGCCACGAGCGCGGCGATGTCCTCCTTGCGCTCGCGCAAGGGCGGCAGCGTCACGCGCACGACGGCGAGGCGGTGATAGAGGTCATCGCGAAAGCGGCCTGCCTTGACCTCTTCGCGCAGGTCGCGATTGGTCGCCGCCACGACGCGCACGTCGACCTCGCGATACTGCGGCGCACCGACGGGCTTGACCTTGCGCGACTCGAGCGCGCGCAAGAGGCGCGGCTGCATGTCGAGCTCCAGCTCACCGATCTCGTCGATGAAGATGGTGCCGCCGTGCGCCTGCTGAAATGCGCCCTCGCGATCGCGATCGGCGCCGGTGAACGCGCCGCGCACGTGGCCGAACAGCTCCGACTCGATGAGCGAGCGCGAGATGCCCGCCAGATCGCATACGACGAAGGGGCCGCGCGCGCGCGGACCGGCCGAACGGATCGCCTCGGCGCACAGCTCCTTGCCGGTGCCGGTCTCACCCTCGATGAGGACCGCGACATCGGACTGCGCGACCAGCTCCAGCACCGCGAAGACCTCGCGCATGCGCAGGGACGGGCCCAAGAGGGAGCCGAAGCGATCGGAGCTACTCGGCAAGATCGGATGCGAGCGCTCGACGGTGGCCAGCTTGAGCTCGGTGCCGCCGATGGTGACGACGGCGCCGGGGCCGACGGTGACCTCGTTGAAGCGCGCTCCGCCGAAGAAGGCGCCGTTGGTCGAGCCCATGTCCTTGACGAGGACGCCGCCACCGGTGACCTGCAGCTCGAGGTGCTGCCTGGAGACCGCGCCGTCGCTCAGCTGCAGATCGCAGGTGGGCGCCTTACCGACGAGATAGGTGCCGCGCTCGAGGAGCAGCTGCTTGCCCTGATCGGGACCCGAGAGCACGAGCACACGGAGCCGATCCGGTACCGGCACCTGCTTGCCGGGATCGGCGATATCCGTACGCGGCACCTCGCCGGTATCCCACTCGTCGACGGACACTGAGGCTACGTTAGCACCTAAATGTGAAAAGACAGTTAGGCTTTGACGTGCAGCGGCGTGTGCTTCTCGAGCGCGGTCGTCGCCCCGTTGAAGAACACCTTCCACGCCTGACGCAGCTGCAGCGCCAGGATCTTGGAGTCGTCGTCGTAGGTGTCGTCGTCCTCGGCTTCCTCTTCCTCGTCGTCGAGCTCATCCTTCAGCTCGTCGAGCACTTCGAGGAGCATCGGCAGGGAGCCGACGCGCAGGTTGGCCACCTCGACGACGACGTCGAACTCGATGGGCAGGTAGATATCGGCGGCGACGTCGTGTCCCTCGAGCCGGTCCATGAACTCGGACAGCGCGTTGTCGTCGATGCCGTCACCGAGGGCCGCCTGGTGGGTGTCGTCGCCCTTCGGCAGCTGCGGAGCGCCCGCCTTCTCGAGCTGCGCGCTGAGCTCGGCGATCTCCTCATCTGTCAAACGGTCGTCCAAGGGCCCGATTTCGATCTCCGCCATGCCGCCTTCGGTAGCGGATCTCGAGCGCGCTTGTCAATGACCGCGGGATCGGGGGCGAAACGCCGCCGAAACGCAACTGCGCTACACTTCTTGCCGATGAACGTCGCCGCCACGCTGCCTCCTCTCGCCGGCCGCGCGCGCCCGGAGCAGGCCGACGCCTGTCGCGCCTTCCTCGACGAGGCGCACGCGCGCATCCGCGCCGCGCACGAGAACGGCGCGCCCGGTGACCTCACGGCGCGCGAGTGGGCCAGCGCCGCCGACGAGGTGGTGCGCGCGCTCTTTCGCGCCGCCTGCAACCAGCATCCGGGGCTCGACGTAGCCCTCGTTGCCGTCGGTGGCTACGGACGCGGCGAGCTCTGCCCCTACTCGGATCTCGACATCTGGCTCCTGGTCCCGTCGGGCAAGACCAAGGATCCGCGCGCGCAGCCGCTGGCCGAGGCGATCCTCTATCCGCTATGGGACCTGCGCATGGAGGTCGGCCACGCCGTGCGCAGCGTCGACGAAGCGCTGGCGCTGGCGCGGCAGGATCTCACTGCCTGCACCGCGCTCCTCGACGCCCGCTTCCTCGACGGCGACACGGCCATCTGGGACAAATTCACGAAGGCGGTGCCGCGGCTCTTCGATCGCGACGTCAACGACGTGGTCAAGCGGCTGGGCCAGGAGAAGGACGGGCGGCACGCGCGCATGGGCGACACCGTCTACCTCCTCGAGCCCAACCTGAAGAACGGGCAGGGCGGCTACCGCGATCTCCTGGTCGGGCTGTGGGCGGCCAAGGCGCGCTTCCGCGTGCGCGACTTCCAGGACCTCGTCACGCTCGGGCAGGCGAGCCAGCGACAGACCCAGGCGCTCATCGCCGCGCGCAGCTTCTTCCTCGAGGTGCGCACCGCCGCGCACTTCGCCGCCAAGCGCAAGCAGGACCGCCTGACGTTCGAGATCCAGGAGGCGATCGCGCCGCGGCTCTTTCCCGATCCGCGGCCGTCGCATCACGCGGGCGTCGAGAGCGCGGTCGAGCCGTCGGTGGAAGCGCTCATGCAGCAGTACTTCCTGCACGCCAAGGCGGTCACGCGCGAGACCGATCGGCTGCTGCAGCGCTGCTTCGTCGAGCCGCAGAAGAAGCCGTCGCTCCGTCCCGTCGACGCGTCGTTCACGCTCTTCAACGGCAAGCTGTCGCTGCACGATCCCGAGATCTTCCGCCGCCGCCCGTCGGAGATGGTGCGCATCTTCAACGTCGCCCTCGATACCGGCGCCGAGATCTACGGCCACACCAAGGACCTCATCGTCGAGCGCCTGGCCGAGGGCTCGCTCACCAATGATCCGCTGGCGGGGCGCGAGTTCATGCGCCTCTTGTGCGACGACCGCGATACGCGCAATCCGTCGCTGCTCGAGCAGGCGCACGACCTCGGGCTCCTGGCGGCGGTGATGCCGGAGTTCGCGCCCTGCACCGGTCGCGTGCAGCACGACCTCTATCACGTGTTCACCGTCGACCAGCACCAGCTCTACGCGGTCGGCCGCCTGAAGGCGCTGGCGCGCGGCGAGCTCACCGAAGAATTGCCCACCGCCTCGACGGCGATGAAGGAAGTTCACCGCAAGGAGGCGCTCTATCTCGGCACGCTCCTCCACGACGTCGGCAAGCCGCTCGGCAAGGGGCACTCGGAGACCGGCGCGCGCCTGGCCATCACCATCGCCGGCCGGCTGGGGCTGACGCCCGAGGATGCGTCGCAGGCCGAGTTCCTGGTGCGCAAGCACCTCCTGCTCTCGCATCTGTCGCAGCGGCGCGATCTCAACGACGTGGCCATGATCGCCAACGTCGCGCAGGAGCTCAACGACGAGGAGACGCTGCGCGAGCTCTACCTCCTCACCGTCGCTGACATGTCGATGGTGGCGCCGGGCAACCTGACCGAGTGGAAGGAGCAGCTCCTCCGCGAGCTCTACGTCCGCACCCTGGCGTTCTATCGTCGTGGCCCGGACCTGGCCGCCGGCAACAGCGCCGAGCAGGAGGCGCTCGTCGCGCGCCGGAAGAAGCGCGTAGCCGAGCTGCTCGGCGAGCCGGAGGAGAAGCTGGTCGAGTGGTTCGCGTCGCTGCCGGAGCGCTACGTGACCTTGACGCCGCCGCGCGCGATGGTCCGCGAGATCCAGCTGTCGCGCCGCCGCAAGGGCCCCGTCGCGGTCGAGATGGTGCATCGTCCGCGCAAGGCGGTCAGCGACGTCACCGTCTGCGCCGATGACGCGCCCGGCCTCCTGTCGAAGATCGCCGGCGTCCTCGTGGCCCATCGCATCGACGTCCTCGCCGCGCACATCAACACCCGCGTCGTCGACGGCCGCGTCGTCGAGGCGCTCGACACCTTCACGACGCGCGACCGCTACGGCCGTCCCATCACCGACGCCGCCCGCTGGCGTCGCGTCGAGGCCGATCTCGCGCGCGTGCTCTCGGGCGCCGCCGACGTCGAAGCGATCATCGAGGAGCGTCGCGAGAAATCGTCACTGCCCGAACGCGTGCTGCCGCAGGTGCGCACCGAGATCGAGGTCGACAACGACGTGTCGAACGACTTCAGCGTCGTCGACGTCTACACCCAGGATCGCCTGGGCGTCCTCTACACCATCACGCGCACGCTGGCCGAATTGCGCCTCGACATCCAGCTCTCCAAGGTCGCCACCGAGGCTGCGCGCGTCGCCGACGTCTTCTACGTGCGCGAGCACCAGGGCGGCAAGCTCGCGCCCGACCGCGTCGACGAGGTTCGCCTCCAGCTCGCCGAAGCGCTGGGCCGCCTGCAGGCGCGCGCCGCGCACGATTAGCTGGTACGCTCGGCGCGATGACCCGGCAGCTGCGGCCGTCGCCGCATTGCCTCAACTGCGGCAAGGAAGTGCAGGGCCGCTTCTGCCCCGAGTGCGGGCAGGAGAACACCGACTACAAGGTGTCGATCGGCCGCCTGCTCGGCGATCTGTTCGAGGAGCTGTTCCAGCTCGAGTCACGCCTGTGGCGCTCGCTCTGGGACCTGGTCCGCCACCCCGGCCACCTCACGCGCGAGTACAACGCCGGCCGCCGCGTCCGTTACACCTCGCCGCTCAGGCTCTATCTCCTCGCCAGCGTCGTCTACTTCTTCGCCATCGCGGTGCTGCCGCCACGCGCCGATGACACCACTCTGCGCGCCGACTTCGACCAGCAGGAGGTCAACGATATGCCGCCGCCGACCACCGCCGTCGGCCGCCGCATCCGCGAGCGCCTCGGCCTCCTCGGCAAGCTCGACAAAAAGGAGACCTCCCGCCGCGCGCGCGAAATGATCGTGACCTACACGCCGCGCGTGATGGCCATCCTCGTCCCGCTCTTCGCGCTCCTCGTCCAGATGCTCTTCTGGCGCCATCTGTTCGTCGAGCACCTGGTCTTCGCGCTCCACAGCCACGCGCTGACGTTTTTCCTGATGGCCCTCGCCGCCCCCGCGCGCAGCGGCTCTCTCGACGCGCTCGCGATCTTGCTCGGCGGCGTCTGGACGTTCATCGCCCTCCACGGCGTCTACGAGCAGTCGTGGCTGCGCGTCCTGTGGAAGACGCTCATCCTCGCCTTTCTCTACAGCATGCTCGTCGCCGTCGGCATCGCGGGAGGCATGCTCGCCGGTCTCCTACTCTTCTGAGTACGCGATCAGCTCCAGTCGACCTGAAAGAGCGCGTCGCCGCTGTCGCCGCCCCCGCGCGTCAGCACCACGGTCGCCTTGGGAAAGCCTGTCGCCTGCACGGCGGCCAACAAGCAGCCGCGCTGATAGGACCAGAAGCCGGGATAGACCATGCGCACCTTTTCGTACGCGACCTCGCAACCGAGGTCGCCGAGCGGACGCGCGCGCAGGGCGCCGTTATTGCGGTTGTAGGTCAGCCACAAGCTGCTCGCGCGCGCGATCACCCAGTGCGGCGACATCAGCTTGATGAACAGGCGATACAGCGTCTTGAGGTCGTGCAGAAAGGCCCGACGCCCCATCTCGACCAGGCGAGCCTCGTCGCCGGCAAAGCCGTGTTGCAGCGCCGTCGGGATCAGCTCCGCGTAACACTGGCACGCGATCCATTGCACCGGCAGCGGCGGCACCTTGATGAGCGCCATGGTCGCGGGTGACAGCCGGGCGGCGACCATCGCGAACGCGTCCGGCCCGAGCATCTCGCGTAGCACCGCCGTCACCGACCTGAAGCCGGCTCCCTTCGCTTCGGCACGCGTGGGCTCGGTCATCCTTGTCCTGCATTGTACATCGGCGGCAGGGCGCAGCGCGAGAACGCGGCGTCCGCGCGACGGCGCTAAAGCTCGATCGGCTACTTCAGCAACGCGGCCTTGAACTCCGCCGCATCCGCAAACCGCTTGCCCGCATCCTTCTCCAGCGCCCTCATGATCGCCGCCTCCACGCTCTCCGGCAGCTCCGGCCTCAGCGCCCTCGGACTCCTCGGCGTCTCCGTCACGTGCGCGAACCCGATTGCGATCGGCGTCTCCCCCGCGAACGGCGGCCGCCCGACGAAGAGGTGATACGACAGCGCCCCGAGCGAGTAGACGTCGGTCCGCGCGTCCTGCGCCAGGCCGCGCACCTGCTCGGGCGCCATGTACTCGGGCGTCCCGATGATCAGCCCCGTCGCCGTCATGCCCGCCATGAACGTCGCCTTCGCCAACCCGAAGTCGATCACCTTGGCGCGCTTCTCCCCGTCGATCAGGATGTTGCCCGGCTTCAGATCGCGATGCACCACGCCGGCCGCGTGGGCCGCGGCGACGCCGTCGCAGATCTGCCCGAGGATGTTCCGCGCCTCGTCGATGCGCAGCGCCCCGACGCGACCGAGATAGTCGGCGAGCGTCGTGCCGGCGACGTACTCCATCGACAAGAGCACCATCGGTCCGTCGTCGATGATGTCGTGGATGCGGATGACGTTCTGGTGCGTGACCTTGCGCGCCGCCGAGACCTCGCGGCGAAAGCGATCGGCGGCGCCGGCGTCGGCCATGCCGGCGTTGATGATCTTCAGCGCCACCCGCTCGTTGAGCTTCTCGTCGGCGGCGAGGTAGACCGCCCCCATGCCGCCGCGACCCAGCTCCCGCTGGATGATGTAGCGCCCGGCGATTTTCTGACCCGGCTGCAGCGCCATCGCCAGCATCGAGCCGTGCGGATGTGGCGTCGCCACCGTCGGAGAGAGCGCCTGCTGCTTGTCGTCGGCTCGGTGCGGCGGCAGGAGGCCGATGCCCGACTGCGCCGCCAGCATGCGATTCATCCGCGCGTTGAGCTCGAGGTCGACCGAGCAGACGATGCTCTCGAGGTTCTGCACGCGCGCCTCGAGCTGCTTGCGCTCCTCGCGCTCTTTTTCGAGCTGCTTCGGATCTTCGTGGGGACGGCCGCGCAGCTGCGCCATCTTGTACTTGTAGTACTGCGTGATGCCCACGATGGCGACGGGCATTCCGAAGACGATGAATATCGCTCCTACAGGATCGGCCATCGTGTTGCGTGATACCGTACCGCGCATGCTCACGCAAGCGATCCTCCTCGGAACGCTGCTCCTCCTTCCCGACGACGCCCTCGTCGATGACGGCTCGCGCAAGCTGCAAGCCAACGACGCCGACGGCGCCATCGCAGCGTTCGACCAGGCCAAGAAGCAGTCGCCCAAAGACCCGCGGCCGCACTACCTGTCGGCGGTCGCGCTGCAGAAGAAGGGCGACCCGGCCGCCGCCGAGCGCGAGCTCAAGGCAGCGCTCACGCTCGACCCCAAGCTCGCCGAGGTGCGCAACGAGCTGGGTGCGCTCTTGAACGAGCGCCGTCGCTTCGCCGACGCCACCGTCGAGCTCAAGCGCGCCGTCGCCGATAAGCCCGACCTCACCGAGGCCTGGTTCAACCTCGGCCAGGCGGCGGCGATGCAGAAGGATTGCGCGACCGCGCTCGACGCCTACGCGCACGCGCTCAAGCTCTCGGCGACGGACGCCGACGGAACCATCAACGCCTCGGTGGCGGCGCGTCGCTGCGGCAAGCTCGATCAGGCGACCGCGTGGGCGCGCCAGGGCGTCAAGCTGGCCGGCTCGTCGGCGCAGGCGCACCTCAACCTCGGCATCACGCTCGACGCCGCCGGCAAGCTCGACGACGCCGTCGCCGAGTACACGGTCGCGACGCGTATCAAGCCCGACTACGCGACCGCGTGGTGGAGCCTCGGCCTGGCCGAGCAGAAGCGCCACAAGATGGACGCCGCCATCGCCGCGCTCGACAAGGCGCGCACGCTGTCACCGACGGCGGCGCGCTCCGCCGATCTCGGCGTCGCCTGGCGCGACAAGGGAGATCTCGCCAAGGCGGCGACGCTGTTCCGCGAGGCGCTGCAGAAGGATCCGCGCTACACGCCGGCGCGCTGGCATCTCGCCCAGACCCTGTCGGCGCAGCACAAGTGTGGCGATCTCGCGAAGGAGCTCGGTCAGTTACCAGCCGCCGAAGGGCAATCCGCGGCGGCTCAAAAATTGCGCGCCGCGTGTAAGTAAACCTGCTAGATTCACGCGGTAACACGATGGCACTGAAAAAGGACCTGGGCTCCATCCTCGTCGACGAGGATGTGCTGGATGCCAAGGCCCTTGAGCGCGTAGTAGCCGGCAACACAGGGCGGCGCCCGCTCTGGGCCGCGCTGGTCGACGCCGATGTGGCCAACGCGGACCAGATCTTCCGCGCCATGGCGGCCCGATTCGGGGTGCCCGTCGTCTCGGATGACCGGCTCTCCGAGGTGCAGGTGCCCGAGTCGCTCAAGCGCGCGCTCACGCGTGGCGAGGCGCTGGCGACGGGGCTGTTGCCGGTCGACCTCTCCGCCGACGGGCAGCGCGCGACGGTGGTGATGGTCGATCCCTCCGACGAGCGGACGCTCGCCGAGTTCCTGACGCGCGCGCGCGTGCCCGAGGGTAGGGCGCTGCTGGCTCGGCGCGAGGCGCTGATGAGGGCGACCGAGCGCTGCTTCGGCGATGCGACCGCGGTGGTGACGCCGCTGCCGCCGCAGCAGCGGCGTGGCTCGGGACCGTCGCGGCCGCCGACGCTGCCGCCGATGACGCAACCGCAGCCGCCGGTGATGCCGTCGCAAGCCGGCGCCTTCTCGACGGGCGGCGCAGCCAAGGCCGGACTGACGCCGCCGCATGGCGCGCAGCGGCTCGAAGCGCGCGACGACGACGTCACCGGCACGGTCAAGCTCGACCCGTCGCTGCAGGCGGAGATTCAGCGCTTGCCGGCGCGCATGAGCCAGGCCGACGCGCTCACGCCGCTGCCGCGGCCCCGGCCGAAGCGTCCGACGCCGCATACGGCGGCCCCGCCGATTCCGCCGCCCCAACCGCCGCCACCGTCGCCGACCGCCTCGTCGCACGCGTCGCCGTCCTCGGGCGCCGCTGCCGACGAGCCGCACAAGTCGGCCGAGACCCAGTCCGAGGCGCTGCGCGCCGAGGAGCGCCTGACGCGCGCGCTCATCGAGAGCGTCGAGGTGCTGGCGTCGGAGCTGGAGGCGCGCGTCGTCGGTGGCGCCGGTGGCGGCGCCGAGATGGCGCGGCTGGCGCGGCGCGTGGCGCGGCAGCTCGGCCTGGCGCGGCGCGCGGCCGACGAGATCGGCGTCGCGGCACAGCTCTACGCGCTCGATCGCGTCATCCGCAGCGTCGAAGGTCCGCACTCGGCCGACATGTTTGCCGACCTCGGCTGGGCCGCTGCCGGCGACGGCGGTCTCTTGCAGATCCTGCGGTCGCTCACCGCCGCGTCGTCCGGCTTCGGGCGCAGCGGTCCGGCGGGCGCCACGCCGGCGGTGCCGATCGGCGCGCGCATCATCGGCGCCGTCGCCGACTACCAGGAGCTGGGCGCGGCCGCGACGGCAGCGCCCGATCTCGACACCGTCTCGCAGCTCCTCCGCGCCTCGCCCGCGGGAGCGCAGGTGGTCGACGCGCTCCTACGTGTGCTAGAGAGCGATCGCGGCGACAAGACACCCGCGACTCCGACGACCCTGCCCGCGACGAGCATGCTGCGGGAGAAGCCGGAGTCCGAAGACTTGTCGATGCAGTTCGACGACGACGACGATCAGCCGACGCCGCAGCCGATCCTCACCAATGACGACAGCGAAAAGACGCAACGCAAGCCCTATCCGCGCAAGGAAGGAACCAAAGGAGAGTGACGACTCATGCTCGGTGATCAACCGCTACTCGAAGCGCTGACGTTCGATGACGTACTGCTGTTGCCGGCCGCATCCGAGGTGTTGCCGCGCGACGTCGACGTGCGCACGCGGCTCACCGAGCGCATCTCCTTGCAGATGCCGCTCGTCTCGTCGGCCATGGACACGGTCACCGAGGCGGACACCGCCATCACCATGGCGCGCGAGGGCGGGCTCGGCGTCATCCACAAGAACCTGACCATCGAGCAGCAGGCGCGCGAGGTGCAGAAGGTCAAGCGTGCCGAGAGCGGCATGGTGTTCGATCCGGTCATGGTGCATCCCGACGAGAATCTGCGGCGCGCGCTGCAGATCATGCGCGAGAGCGGCGTCAGCGGCCTGCCCGTCGTCGTCGAGGGGCGCGCCGTCGGCATCCTCACCAACCGCGACGTGCGCTTCGAGAAGAACCTCGATCAGCGCGTGCGCGACGTGATGACGCAGGAGCTGATCACGGTGCCCGAGGGCACCGGCGTCGAGCGCGCCAAGGAGCTCCTGCACAAGAATCGCATCGAGAAGCTGATCGTCGTCGACCCCACCGGCAAGATGAAGGGGCTCATCACCATCAAGGACATCGACAAGGCGGAGCGCCACCCGCAGGCGGCCAAGGACGAGCATGGCCGGCTCCGCGTCGCCGCCGCCGTCGGCGTGGGCGACGATCGCGAAGCGCGCGTCCAGGCGCTCCTGAACGCCGGCTGCGACGTCATCGTCGTCGACACCGCGCACGGCCACTCGCGCGGCGTCCTCGACGCCGTGACCGCCATCCGCAAGACCTTTGCGCAGGCGCAGATCATCGCCGGCAACGTCGCCACCGCCGACGGCTACGTGGCGCTCGTCAAGGCGGGCGCCGACGGCGTCAAGGTCGGCATCGGCCCCGGATCGATCTGCACCACCCGCGTCGTCGCCGGCGTCGGCGTGCCGCAGGTGACCGCCATCTCCGAGTGCG
This sequence comes from Myxococcales bacterium, assembly GCA_028287105.1. Lineage (GTDB taxonomy): Bacteria > Myxococcota_A > Polyangia > Palsa-1104 > Palsa-1104 > JAQBQH01. The sequence continues at coordinate 17,554 of JAQBQH010000045.1, read as the reverse complement.
CGCGCGCGGCCGAGAAGTGGGGCAAGCCCATCATCGCCGACGGCGGCATCAAGTACTCGGGCGACGTGGCCAAGGCCATCGCCGCCGGCGGCCACACCGTGATGATCGGCTCGCTCTTTGCCGGCACCGACGAGGCGCCGGGCGAGGTCATCCTCTATCAGGGACGCAGCTACAAGCAGTACCGCGGCATGGGATCGATCGGCGCCATGCAGGCCGGCTCCAAAGATCGCTACTTCCAGTCGCACGTCTCCACCGTCGAAGCGGAGTCGTCGCGCAAGCTCGTCCCCGAGGGGATCGAGGGTCGCGTGCCCTACAAGGGGCCGCTCTCGCAGTCGGTCTATCAGCTCATCGGCGGCCTGCGCGCGGCCATGGGCTACACCGGTTGCAAGAGCATCGAGGAGCTGCGCACCAAGGCGACGTTCATCAAGATCTCGTCGGCCGGGCTGCGCGAGTCGCACGTGCACGACGTCATCATCACCAAGGAAGCGCCGAATTACCGCATGGAGCGCGAATGAGCAGCCGAAGCGTCGTCCTCATCCTCGACTTCGGATCGCAGTACACGCAGCTCATCGCGCGTCGCATCCGCGAGCTCAAGGTCTATTGCGAGATCCACCCGTACAACATCTCGCTCGAGCAGATTCGCCTCATGAACCCGCGCGCGCTGGTGTTGTCGGGCGGTCCGTCGTCGGTGTACGAGGCGGGCGCGCCGCTGGTGTCGAAGGAGCTGTTCGAGCTGGGGCTGCCGACGCTGGGCATCTGCTACGGCGTGCAGCTCATGGCCAAGCTCCTCGGCGGCAGCGTGCAGCCGGCCGACAAGCGCGAGTACGGACGCGCGCACGTCAAGGTCAACGACGCCGGCGCCAGGTCGCCGCTCTTCCACGGGCTGCACGCGGGCGAGGAGCTGGCGGTCTGGATGTCGCACGGCGATCGCCTGGAGGCGGTGCCGGCGGGCTTCACGCTCATCGGCGAGACCCCGAACGCGCCGCACAGCGCCGTGGCCGACGAGAAGCGCCGCCTGTACGGCATCCAGTTCCACCCCGAGGTGGCGCACACGCCGCGCGGCGGCGAGATCCTCTCCAACTTCTTGTTCCGCGTCTGCGACCTGGCGCCGACCTGGACGATGGCGAACTTCGCCGAGGAGGCGGAGGTTCACATCCGCAGCCAGGTGGGCGAAAAGGGGCGCGTCATCCTCGGGCTGTCGGGCGGGGTCGACTCGTCGGTGGCGGCCAAGCTGCTGCTCAACGCGATTGGCGAGCGGCTGACCTGCATCTTCGTCGACAACGGGCTTCTGCGGCAGGGTGAGCGCGCCGGGGTCGAGTCGCTGTTCGCCGGTGCCTTCAAGGCCGACCTGCACGTGGTCGACGCCGAAGAGCGCTTTTTGGCGAAGCTGGCCGGCGTCACCGATCCGGAGCAGAAGCGCAAGATCATCGGGCGCGAGTTCATCGCCGTCTTCGACGAAGAGGCCAAGCGCATCGACGGCGTCGAGTTCCTCGCGCAGGGGACGCTCTATCCCGACGTCATCGAGAGCGTGTCGCACAAGGGGCCGTCGGCGACGATCAAGAGCCACCACAACGTCGGCGGGCTGCCCGAGACCATGAAGCTCAAGCTGGTCGAGCCGCTGCGCGAGCTCTTCAAGGACGAGGTGCGCGAGCTGGGCGCCGAGCTGGGGTTGCCGCGGCCGGTGCTGTGGCGCCAGCCATTTCCGGGGCCGGGTCTGGCCGTGCGCATCCTCGGTGAGGTGACCAAGGAGCGCTGCGACATCCTCCGGCTCGCGGACGCGATCATCGACGAGGAGATCCGCGCCGCCGGGCTGTACGAGTCGATCTGGCAGTCGTTTGGCGTGCTCCTGCCGGTCAAGTCGGTCGGCGTGATGGGCGATCTGCGCACCTACGCCGATGCGCTGGCGCTGCGCGCGGTGCACTCCAAAGACGGCATGACCGCCGACTGGGTGCCGCTTCCGTACGAGCTGCTCGGCACGATTTCGCGGCGCATCGTCAACGAGGTGCGCGGCATCAACCGCGTCGTCTACGACATCACGTCGAAGCCGCCCGGCACCATCGAGTGGGAGTGAGCGCCGTCCGATGCTAGCGCCGTCGTCGATTGCGGCAGCGCTGGTGCTGACGCTCTTCTTGGCGCCGAAAGAGGTCGCGCGCACCGGCGCGTCCTACGACGCCGAAGCCAAGCTCGTGACGGCGCACGGCGCGGCCGCCGCCGATCTGCGCGCCCCGACCGCCGCGATCGCGCGGGTCAAGGCCGAGCGTCAGGCGCGCGCAGTCGCCGAGAAGAAGATCGTCGCCGCGCTCGTCGAGCTGGGCGACACGCGCGAGCTCGAGGAGCTCAACAAGCAGCTCGCCGACGCCAAGATGACGGACGAGTCGTTCGGCTCCGACGGCAGCGTCGAGCTGACGCTGACGCTCTCGACCGAAGAGATCCCGCTCAAGAAGCACAAGAAGAAGCCCGCCAAGGATCGTTGAGCGCGCGTCGCTGGGTGCGACCCGGGCTGTCGGACAGCCTCAGGCTTTGACGCAGTTGCGGCCGGCAGCCTTCGCTTCGTAGAGCTTGTCGTCCGCCTTCTTGATGAGCGCCGCCGCGTCGGCCGCGTCGTCGCAGGTGGCGACGCCGATCGAGACGGTGACCGAGATCTTGGTCTCCTCGAACTTGAATGGCGCCTTCTCGACGAGCTTACGCACCTTGTCGGCGAACGACATCGAGTTGGCGCCGTCGATCTCGGGCAGCACGATGGCGAACTCTTCGCCGCCGTAGCGGGCCAGGATGTCCTCGCGCCGGATCTTGCCCTTGATCACCGTCGCCAGTTGCTTGAGCACGTAGTCGCCCGCCAGGTGCCCGTAGCTGTCGTTGATCGTCTTGAAGCGATCGATGTCGAACAGGATCAGCGACAGCTCGCGCCGATAGCGCTTGGCGCGGGACACTTCGCGGTCGAGCTGCTCGAGGAAGTAGCGGCGGTTGAACACCTGCGTGAGGCCGTCCACCGTCGTCAGGCGGTAGATCTCCTCGTGGTAGGCGTTCTCGATGTTGCCGCCCGACAGGAACTTGAAGATGGTGCGGCCGATCTTGATGAAGTCGCCGTCACGCAGCACGTACTCGTCGATCAGCTGGTCGTTGACGTAGGTGCCGTTGGTCGAGCCGAGGTCGCGCAAGATGATCGACTTGCCGGTGTTGATGATCTTCGCGTGATTGCGCGAGACCGACTCCTGATCGATCTGCACGTCGGACTTCGACGAGCGGCCGAGGATGACGTTGGCGTTCTCGAGGTTGTACTTGCGACCCAGCTCGAGCCCATAGATCACGACCAGGCAAGCGTCCTTGCCTGCCGGCTTCTCCGCAATTTTGGAGATGACGGTAACGACGGTCTTGGACCGCGCTCCTGTAGTCATCGGCGCTCCATCATAGCAGCGACCTCGCTCGCGCACATGAGGAATACAAAAATTTGCTACATTGACCTACATGTCTGATACTGGCGTACATCAACGGGCAAGGGGCTGGAATGCTTCGTCAATTGAAGGTGCGCCGCAAGTTCGCCACGGTCCTTTGCCTCCTCACTCTCGGCGCGTTGACGATGACACGCGGATTCCGCGATCGCACCGCCGAAGCGGCGCCGCCCGCGCTCATCACGAGCGCTGCCAGGCGTTTCGAACCGGCGTTCGAAAACGCGCAGCATCGATTCGACTGGTCGCGCGTGCGTCGCGACGGCAGCGGCTACATCGAGGTCCTTCCCGACGGCCGCCGCGCCGAGCTGACGCTCGATCCCGCCATGCAGGCGCGTGTCGAGCGCCTCCTGCGCGCGCATCCGACGCCCTACGCGGCGGCGGTGGTGCTCTCGGTCGAAGACGGCCGCGTCCTCGCCATGGTCGGCCACTCGTCCAAGGAGCCCAACAAGACCACCGCCGATCTGACGCTCAAGGCGTGGGCGCCGGCGGCCTCGATCTTCAAGCTGGTGACCGCGACCGCGCTCGTGGAGCACGGCGTCCGCCCCGACACGCGGGTCTGCTACCACGACGGCGTGCACTCGGTGGAGGATTCGAACCTGCGTTCGATGCCGCGCCTCGACGGCGCGTGCGCGACGCTCGCCTATGGCCTGGCCAAATCGCAGAACGCGATCATCGCGCGACTGGCGCACGATCATCTCGACGCCGACGCGCTCACCAAGGCGGCGCAGGCGTTCGGCTTCGGTACCGCGCTGCCCTTCGCGCTGCCGGTGGAGGCGTCGCAGGCGCACGTTCCCGTCGGTGGCTTGCCGTTCGCGCGCACCGCGGCCGGATTCTGGAACACGACGTTGTCGCCGCTGCATGGCGCCTATCTGGCCGCGACGCTGGCCCGCGGTGGCGTCACGCCGCCCTTGCGCTTGATCGATCGCGTCGTCGATCGCGAGGGCAACGCCGTCCGTCCCGCCGCTGCGCCGGAGCGCCGCGTTGTGTCGGAAGCGGCGGCGCGTGCCGTCGGTCGCATGATGGTCGGCACGACCGAGTTCGGCACGGCGCGCCTCGGCTTCCGCGACAAGCGCACCAATCGTCCGCTCCTGCCCGGCATCGCGGTCGCCGGCAAGACCGGCTCGCTCGATCGCAAGGACCCCTATGTGTCGTACTCGTGGTTCGTCGGCTTCGCGCCGGCGGAGCGCCCCGAGGTCGCGGTGGCGGTGCTGCTCGGCAACGGCCCGTCGTGGCACGTCAAGGCGCACCAGGTGGCGCGCGAGGTGCTGACGTCGTATTTCGAAGGCGCTCCGCAGGGCAATCCGCGCGTCGCCTCGCGCTGATTCGCAGCGGCACCCGCGTCGGCTCGCGCTAGGCTCTCGGCCGCGTGCCGCGCATCCAGGATATCGTCGCACCGGGGCTGCGTGCGCTCTTCGTCGGCATCAACCCCGGCCTGCGCTCGGCGGCGCTCGGCCACAACTTCGCCGGTCCCGGCAATCCGTTCTGGCGCCTCCTGCACGCGGCCGAGCTCATCGACCGGCCCATCGCCTTCACCGACGAGCGCCAGCTCCTCGACTACGGCCTCGGCATCACCAACCTGTGCGCGCGCCCGTCGCGCAGCGCCGCCGAGCTGACGCGCGAGGAGCTCGCCGCCGGCGCGCGCCTCCTCGCCAAGCGCGTGCGCCGCTGGAAGCCGGGCGCCGTCGTCTTCGTCGGCCTCACGATCTACCAGCAGGTGTTCGGCCGCGACGCCACGCCCGGCGCCGGCGCCAAGCCGCAGCTCTTCGGCGGTGCTCCCATCTTCGTCGTGCCCAACCCGAGCGGCCTCAACGCCAGCTTCCCCGGCTTCCAGCAAAAGCTCGTCTGGTTCGCGGCGCTGCGCGACTGGCTCAGCCGCCGCTCATAGCGGGCTGGCCGTGTCGCCGGGCAGAAGGACGCGACGAAGCAGGATCGGCGACGGCGTGCCGTGGCGGAGCAGCGCATCGTGGAAGGCGCCGAGCGCGGCGCCACCGTGCGCGGCGCGCCAGTCGTCGCGCAGCTTCAGGATGGCGATGCGGCCCAGCGCGTCGCCGAGCACCATCGGGTCGAGGGCGGCGCGCTCGGCTTCGCGGCGCGCCTGATAGTCGTCGAGGCCGGCCTCGTCGGTGAACACCTTGGCGGCGTCGTCGATCTTGGCGCCGAACGCGTGCAGCTTCACCGCCGCGACCAGACGCGCGGCGCGCAAGAGCGTCGCGCGCGCCACCGCCACGCGCAGCTTGACGTCGCCGGCCAGCCACCCTTCGGCCAGCATCATCTCTTCGACGTAGCCGGCCCAACCCTCGACGAAGAGCGACGACCAGGCGATCTTCTGCATCGTCGTCGGCGCGTGGCGATCGATCTCCGCCTGCACGTAGTGTCCGACCCCGTCGTGCAGGATGGTGCGCACCATCGTCGGTCGATTGAACGTGCGCAGATGCTCCTGCTTGCGCTTGTCGGGCCAGCTCTTGTCGACGGGATCGACGTAAAGGTACGCCTCGTGCGGGTGCGGCTCGAGCGGCCCCGGCATCGAGAGCTGCGCGTAGCCCCACAACGCCGGCGGCATTTCGACCACCTTGGGCCGCTCGACCTCCGGCGGCGTGAGCAGCCGCTGCGCCTTGATGAACGCCACCGCCGACTCGAGCGTCTGCTGCGCCGAGGTCAAGAGCTCCTCGGGCCTGCCGTGATCTTCCTCGAGCAGGCGTCCCACGTCGACGCCGGCGGCGCGCCCGCCGCCGAGGACCCGGGTCGCCTCGTCGAGCCGTCGCCGCGCGTCCTTGATCTCGCGCTCGCCGAGCGCGACCAGGAGCTCGGGCGTGACGTCGACGCCCTGGCCGCGCCGCAAGAGCTCCATGAGCCGCTCGCGACCGAGCGCAAACTCGCCGCGGGCGCGCGGCGCCAGGTCGCGCACCAGCCAGGCGGCGAAATCGTCGAGCGCGCGCGTGGCGTCGACGATGGCCGCGCGCAGCTCCTCGAGCAGCTTGGGATCGGGGACCGCCTGCATCGCCTTTGGCAACGTATCGGCGAGGAAGCCCTTGGCCGACTGCGCCTCTTCCGCGGCGCGCCGGATGGCCAGGTCCGAGGCCGTGGGCCGGAGGTTGCGACGCGCGTCGTCGAAGAGCGGCCGGATCTTCCATAGCCGGGCGTTGATGGCGCGCAGCCGATCGACCGGCGGCAAGAAGTCGTCGGCGATGAGCTCGAAGATGGCCGACTGCGCCAGGTCGCAATAGATCATCGGATTTCGCTCGAGCGGCCTGAGCTCGGTCAGCTCGAACAGCTCGAGGTCGGCGCGATGCTCGAGCAGCGCCTGATCGAAGGCGCGCGTGGCGTCGAGGTGGCGGCCGTCGATGGCGCGCACCCGCTCGAGCAGCGCCCTGAGGCGCGCAGCCTGGCGCGCCTGCGCCTCGGGCCGCACGTCGTCGATGCGATCGTCCCAGGCGTGCACGCCGAGCCAGGTCGCGGCGATCGGCTGCTCGAGAAGCTCGGCATCGAGGCTCGCGCGGACCAACTCGTCGATCTCGGCGCTCGCCGATTTGGGCGCCGCGGCGCCTCGCGCGAGGTCGTGCGGGGGGGCCGTCTCCGTCGCTGCGCGGCGATCGGTGCAACCGATCGCGAACAGCCAGGCAATTGCCAACGCGGTGCAGCCCTTGCGCATGTACGCCTTCATACCGTAAGCTACGGCCCGTCGGAAGAGGATGACTTTGCTGTACAAGTGGCTCACCGAGGCAACTCGCGCACAAGGCAGCGCGAAGGCACTCGTATATCGTGACACGTATCTATCGTGGCGCGGGCTTTCGCATCGCGTGGATCGACGCGTTCAGGAATTCGTCGCCATGGGCATCAAGAAGGGCGACTGGGTCGGGCTGATGCTCGGCAACGTGCCCGACTTCGCCATCCTGGGCCTGGCGCTCTCGAAGGTGGGCGCCACCGTCGTGCCGCTCGACCCCACTACCGGTCAGCGCGACCTCGGGCTCATCATGGACACCGCCCCCTTGCGCGCGCTCATCACGCGTCCGCGCGGCGGCGTCGAGACGCAGCAGCCGGCGCCCCCCTCGGCCTCGGGGCGGCTCGAGAACCTGGAGAGCCGCCGCCGCCTGCAGGGCACGCTCCTGACCTGCTCGATCTACACCAAGCCCCCTGGCGCCACGCCGGAGCCGGCGGCGCTGGTGCTCTACACCAACGATTCGAACGGCAACCCGAAGGGCGTCTTGCGCACCGACGAGAACCTGGAAGCGGCCGCGGTGCAGACCGCGCGCGCGCTCGAGGTCACCGCCGACGACCGCATCCTCACGACGGTGCCGCTCTTCCACAGCTACGGCTTCGACTGCGGGCTGGCGCTGGCGCTGCGCTTCGGCGCCACGCTCTACCTCGAGGACGAGGTCGCACCGAAGCGCATCGTCAAGCTCCTGCGCGAGCAGGAGATCAACGTGCTGCCGGGGACGCCCGGGCTCTACGCCGGCCTGGCCAAGCTGCCGACGGCCAAGGCGCTCAAGGTCAAGAAGCCGCGCTATCTCTCGGCCGGCTCGCCGCTGTCCGAAGCGACGGCCGAGGCGTTCAAGAATCGCTGGGGCATCCGCATCGTGCCGCTCTATCACACCACCGAGACCTCGACCATCGCCGTCGACAAGAAGGAGCCGCGGCCCGGCTCCGCCGGCAAGGTGATCGAAGGCGTCGAAGCGCGCATCGGCAACGGCAAGGTTCCCGTCGGCGAAGACGGCGCCATCTGGATCCGCGGCAAGGCGATCGCGCAGCGGGCCATCCCGATGCCGCGCGCCCGCATCGGAACCGCCGTCGGCGGGCTCGACGACAAGGGCTGGCTGCGCACGGGCGACGTCGGCCACTTCGACAAGACCGGCCGCATCTATCTGTCCGGCCGCGAGGACCAGCTGGTCAAGGTCGACGGCAAGCGCGTCGCGCTCGGCGAAGTGCAGGAGTGTCTCGAGTCGTTCTCCAAGGTGCAGCAGGCGCTGGTGCGGGTCATCACCGACCCGCTCGGTGGGCCCATGGTCGTCGCCAGCGTCGTCGTGTTCGGCAAGTGCGGCGCCGAGGAGATCATCGATCACTGCGCCAAGAACCTCGCGCCCTACAAGGTCCCGCGCCGCATCGAGTTCTGCGAGACGCTTCCGTCGGTCGCCTAGGGACGGCACCCCGGTACTACCCGGTCAGAATCGGCGTATAATCAGGTCATGCGTGTAGTCCTCGCGCTCACCTTCGCGTTGGCGGGCTGCGGCCTCTTTGGCAATGGCACCACCGGCTCGTCGGGCGGCGGCTCGGCCGGCAGCGGCGGTGGCGGCAGCAGCAACGCCGGCGCCAACGCCCTGCACAACCTCGACGTCCTCAACAGCTACCGCGCCGCAGCGGGCGTCCCGTCGCTGGCGATCGACGACCAGATCTCCGCCTTCTCGACGACGGCGTCGATGGAGCTCAAGGCGACCAACATGGCTCACGGCTACTTCATGCAGCAGGGCAACTCGGGAGAGCTCTGGAACCAGGGCTTCTGCAGCGGCGCCGCCGAGAATCAGGCGCCCAACTGGCCGGTCACCGGCGGCGACGTCGACAGCGTCGTCGACAAGATCTTGAAGGCGATGATGGACGAGGGCCCGGGCGGCGGCCATCACGACAACATCCTCAACCGCTCGATGACCCGGGTCGGCGTCGGCCTCCTCGTCGACGAGTACAACCGGCTGTGGTTCACCAACGACTTCTCCGGCCGCTGTCCCTGAGGCGCCGCGCTCCTCGGCGTTACCGCGAGGAGCCGGAGTCGTTCTCGTTGGGGCTCATTCGCCGCTGAACTTGGGATCGCGCTTCTGGAAGAAGGCGGCGATTCCCTCGAGGAAGTCCTTCGAGCGCAAGAGCTGCATCTGCCCGCGCACTTCGTTCTCCAGCGCGGCGTCGAGGTCGGTCGCCTGCGCGGCGTAGACGGCGCGCTTGATCCACGAGTGCACCAGCGGCGGGCCGGCCGCGAGACGCTTGGCGAACTCCCAGGTCTGCTGCTCGGCCTCGGCCGACGGCACGATGCGATTGACCAGCCCGAGCGAGAGCGCTGCGTCGGCGTTGATCACCTCGCCGGTGAACATGAGCTCGAGCGCCTTGCCGAGACCGATGAGGCGCGGCAAGGTCCAGGTGCCGCCGCCGTCCGGCATGAGCCCGCGCTTGACGAAGACTTCGCCGATGCGCGTGCGCTCGGTGCCGATGCGGATGTCGCAGGCGAATGCGAGGTCGGCGCCGTAGCCGACCGCGGCGCCGTCGACGAGCGCCACCACCGGCTTCTCGATGTTGCGCACGGCGCGGATGAGCCCGTGGAAATATTTCCGCATGTGCTCTTCGACGTTCTCGAAGCCGCCCATGCCGCCGGCGGCCATCGCCTTCAAGTCGAGCCCGCTGCAGAAGTTGCCGCCCTTGCCGGTCAGGACGACCGAGCGCACCGTCTTGTCGCTGGCGGAGCTCTCGAGCGCGTCGATGAGCTGCTGGTTGACCGCGTCGGTCAGCCCGTTCTTCGACTCGGGCCGGTTGAGCGCAATCCAGCGCACCCCGGCTTCATTCGTCAATTCGACGTCGCTCATCCCTGCGTTCCTCCAGAAGCGATCTTAGCACCGCCCGTGAAGGCTTTGATGCCCGACACGACGTATTGGATGCCGCTGACCGTGGTCAGCGCCGCCGACATGATCCCGACCGCGCCGACGAACTGGCGCAGCCGCTCCCACTCGGTAATCGAGTGCAGGAGCGCGAGGCCAATGGTGAGGATGGTGTAGAAGGTGGCGTATTTGCCGATCCGCGTCGGACGCCAGCGCTCGGGGCCCATGACGCCGCGGAAGACGAAGGTGAAGAGCGCGCCGCCGGCGACGAGGATGACGTCACGGCCGATGACGAGCGCCGCCAGCCACACCGGCAGCGCGCCCGTCGCGGCGGCGGTCACGAAGGTGACGAGGACGAGCAGCTTGTCGGCGGCGGGATCGAGGAACTGGCCCAGCTCGCTGCGCTGATTGAGGACCCGCGCCAAAAAGCCGTCGAGAAAGTCCGAGGCGCTGGCCACCGCGAAGGTGGTGATGGCGAGGCCGAACCAGTGGTGCCACCAGAAGTAGCCGAAGAACGGCGTCATGATGATGCGGCCGATCGTCAGCGCGTTGGGAACCGTGAGCCAGCTGGGGCGGCTCATCGAGGCAGGCCGCGCGTGGTCACTCGCCGGTCTCGGTCTCGGGCACGCGACGCAGCGGGACCTCGACGGTGGCGCGACCCTTGGGCGGCACGACCACGTCGCGGTAGGCGGTGAACCAGCCGTCGGCGCGGACCTCGACGCGGCGCGATCCCGACGGCACGGCGAGCGCGCGACCGGTGAGCTCGGCGGCGCGTCCGCGAAACACCTCGTCGACGTAGACGCGCGCCTCGGGGACGTCGCAGGCGACCGCCAGCTGGGCATCGGAGCGCACCGTCGCCGTCGTCGGCGCGCAGGCGGCGGCACCGAAGAGCGCGCTGGCGACGACGAACCTCACCCGCGCTCCGAGGCGTCGCCGGAGAGCTCGATGTCGACGGAGTCCGACGACGACTTGACGCCGATCCGCAGGCCCGCCGGCGGTACGCGCTGCAGATGCCCCGCCAGCTGCGACGGCGCCGACGCCGTGCGCACGAGGAAGTCGATCTGCCCCTGCACGAAGCGGCGCGGCTCGACGCCGGCCACGCCCGGCAGCGACGAGAGCGCGCGGGTCAACGCCTGATACTCGGCCCAGCGCGCGATGCCGCGTACGCGCACGGTCACGCCGCCCGTCGGTCCCGAGTCGGTCGACCAGCGCTGCGCCAGAATAGGCTCGATGGTGCGCGCGGCCTCGACCACCGCGGCGCGTGCGGCCGCCGTCGCTGCGTCACCTGCCGACGGGGCGTAGCCGCCGCGTTCGGCGTCGCCCGAGGCGGAGACGCGGCCGTCGGGCTCGACCAGCTTCACGGTCGCGCGCGCGCCGGCGCCGACGAAGCTGGTGCCGCGGATCTCGCCGCCGGGCGTCACCTGCACCTCGGCCACCAGCGCCGCCTGCGCCGTGCCGCTGCGCACCACCGACGCCGCCGATTGCGGGTCGCACGGCTGCGGCCCCGGCAAGGGCTCGACGTTGCGCGCGGTCACGATCTCGCGCAACGCGCGCTCGGCGGCGGGCGGGGCGTCGATGCCGTCGCCCTGCACGCTCGCGCACACGACAGCACGCGCGCGCCGCGAGCCAGCGACCGGCGACGTGCCGGTAGCCGTCGACGTCGACAGATCGCGCGCCAGCTTGCCGGTGGCGACCGCGGCCGACAGATGCACCTGGAACGTGCCGGGCGGGTTCTCGCTCTCGTCGAGGACTCGATAGGTGCTTACATAACTTTTGGCCTTGGGATAGATGCGCAGCTTCAAGTCCGATGCGCGCGTCACCAGGTCGTTCGGCTCCAGCACCGTCGCGGTGGCCTGCTCGACCGCCTGGCGCAGCGCCTCGTCGAGGGCGCGCTCGCGGGCGCGCACCCGGTCGCCAGCGACGATGGGCGCCTGCCCGAGCGCTTCGAACATCGGCTCCTGCGCCGCCACCAGCGACGAGCAAAGCACCAGGAGCACGAGGGCCAGGTTGCGCATGGGTCTCATCTTAGTACGTCGGCGCGATGTCGCTAGATCCTCGTTTCGACGAGGATGAGCTTGTTGTTGCTGTCGTCGACGACCTTGAGGTCGCGCGCCGCGGCCGGCAACGAGCCGCGCAAGGAGTCGAGCTTGTTGCGCTCGACGAGGAAGAAGACGCGCGTGCCCTTGTGCTTATGGAACCAGGCCTGCGGCGCGAGGGTCGAGGTGTCGGTCCAGGCCCACTTCTCGGCCGGGTCGGACTGCGAGTAGACCTCGTTGCGGGTGTAGAAGTTCTCGCCGCGCCAGTAGAGATTCCAGACGATGAGCGGCTCGTCTGCGCTGCTACGATTTTTGTAGTAGGCGGCGATGACGTGCTTCTGGCTCCAGTGCGGCCCGAGGTCGGGGATGTAGCGGTCGATGGTGAAGGCGCCATAGACGAGCGCCGCGGCGGCGATGAGCCAGACGGCGCCGGCGCGCGTCGAGGCGGCCAGGATCGCCAGCGCACCGAGCATGAAGGCGGCCGGAATCAGCCACAGCCAGGGCGCGGGCGACGGCGCGGCGCCGTCGGTGTGGGGGCCTGCGGCGACGGCGACGACGAGCGCGACGAAGACGGCGGCGCCGAGCGCGAGGAGGCGATTGCGTGACGGCGCGGCGCTGCCGTCGTCGTCGACGAGCGGAACCGCGCGGCGGCGCGCGACCATGACGGTGAAGATGGCGACGGTGGCGGTGGCGACGAGACCGAGCGCCCAGAGGAGGCCGCCGTATTCGTAGCGGTCGCCGTAGATGGCGGTGGCGGGCCAGGGGCGGCCGGTGCCGGGGACCAGCACGTAGTCGTAGTCGAACATCCAGAGGAAGCGCGGCGGATAGGCGGCGAGGTCGCGCGCGCAAGCGAACGTGATCGGCAGGGCGATGAAGCCGAGGGCGAGCGCGTGCCACCGCTTTGGCGACGTGAGCACGTCGTCGAGGAAGAGGGCGGCGAGGATGGCGAGCGCGGGCAGCGCCGGCAGCGAGTAGTGGTGAAACTTGGTGTTGACCAGCGTGATGGTGAAGAGGTCGACGAAGGCCCACACGAGGGCGAAGCGCGCCAGCGCCTGGCGCGGCGTCTTCGGGCGCAAGTAGGCGGCGAGCGCACCGACGGTGGCGATGCCCGACCACGGAAACAGGCCGTAGGCGATCCACTGGATGTAGTACTCGAAGGTGCCGCGGTCGCCGTGACGGCCGGCGGCGCGGTTGACGTAGTTGTCGCCGATGAGCTCGTTCCAGAAGGGCTTGTGGTGGCGGATGATCATCGACTGCCACCACGGCACGCCGCAGGCGACGAAGACGAGCGCGCCGCGGAGCAGCTCGAGGCGGAGGATGTCGCGCCAGCGGCCGGCGCAGACCAGATAGACCACGAGCGTGATGGCCGGGAGCGCCAGACCGGCGGGACCCTTGGCGAGCGACGCGAGCGCGCACAGCACCCAGGCCGACAGGAGGTACAGCTCGTGGCGGGTGCGGGCGCGCGCCGCCCACCAGATGGCGACGAGGAAGCAGGCGATGTAGGGCAGCATCGCGACGACGCCGGGCAGGAGGAAGTGCGCACCGTCGAGGCGCAGGCGGATCTGCACGCTGTCGACGACGAGCTGCGGCAGCGTCGTGACGACGAAGAGCGCGACGAAGCCGTAGAAGGCGGGCGCGTGCGGCCACGACCAGCGTCGCCAGGTGCGGCGCAGAAGCGGCGTGGTGTCCTCGATGAGCAGCGCCTGGGCGGCGAGGCAGAGCGCGATGGTCATGGGCGCGACGAAGGCCATGTCGGTCATGGCCTGGCGCGCGATGAGCAGCCACTCGGGGGAGCTCACGAGGATGACGCCGGCGATGGCGGCGGCGCGGCGGCCGGCGATGCGGCGCACCGTCGTGAAGACGGCGGCGATGGCGGCCATGGCGAGCAGGATCGACGGCATGCGCAGCGCCCACTCGGCGCGCCACGAGGTGGTCAGCTCGTCGGCGCGGGCATGCGCCCACTCGAGGCCGAAGAGCTTGAGCGAGAGCGCCTGGAGCCAGAAGGTGAGGACCGGCTTGGACCAGAACTCGCCGCGCGGCGGATGGTCGACGGGCGAGCCGGGCCACCAGGTGCTGATGAAGTCGTTGCGCTGAAGGATCTGGCGCGCGACCTCGCCGTAATGGGTCTCCCACGGGTCCCAGGCGCCGTAGTTGCCGGCGAAGGGGATGAGCACGAGCAGCACCAACGCGGAGAGCGCCAGCGCAGTCCGGCGCGCGGGCGTGGCGGCGAGTGCGGCCAGGGTGCGTTTCATTGGCCGCGGAGCTTATAATGAAGCATGCGCGTGGCGTTGATGATTTTGTGCCTGACGATGGCGGCGTGTGGCCACGACGGCCTGCCCGTCGGTGGCGACATGGCGATGAGCGGCGGTGGCGGTGCGGGCGGCGGCGGCGGCGGCGGTGGTGGTGGTGGTGGTGGTGGTGCAGGCAGCGGGGGCGGCGGGGGCAGCACGGGCGCGCGCGACTGCAGCGCCGCGTGCAACCGCTGCGTCAACGGCGTCTGCTGCGGCGCGGCCTGCTGCGGCGCCGGCGAGTGGTGCGACCCGGTGACCGTGACCTGTCGCTGCGGCGATCACGCCAGCTGCGGCGCCGGGCTCGGCTGCCAGCGCGGCGGCCCCGTCATCGAAGGCACGTGCGGCACGATCTGCTGCGGCGGATCGGTCCCCTGTCCGCTGTGACGGCGCAATCGCGGATCGTGATACAATCGTGGACCTGATGGCCGGTCTGGTCCGCTTCGACGACAGTCAGTGGCCGAGGGTGATGATCACCTGGCCCGGCGAGCAGCTGTCCGACGAAGATTTCGCCGTCGGGATCGCCAAGATCAGCGCCTATTCGCATCGCCGGCAGCCCTACGTCATCGTCCACGACGGGCGAAGGGCGGTGCGGCCGACCCCGAAGCAGCGCGCCATGGCCGCCGAGCAGCAGAAGCGCGACGCCGACGTCGCTCACCGCTGGCTGCGCGGCGCGGCGCTGGTCGTGGCCAACCCGTTGTTGGTCGGTGTGGTCACCGCCATCAACTGGCTCTTTCCGCCGCCCTATCCGCAGAAGATCTTCTGGAAGATGCCGGAAGCGGAAGCCTGGGCCGACGCGCAGCTCCGCGGCACGGCCGTCGATCCGCCGCCGCGCGCGATGCCGTAGCGCCGCGCGCGATGCCGTAGCGCCGCGCGCCTTCTCGCGCCCTTCTTAGGGCCGGCCGCCGGGGATGACTTTGAACGTGCGCCGCATGCGCTCGCGACGCAGCGGCTCGAGGCCCGCCTTGAGCAGCGACGACTCGGGGCAGCGCTTGAGCCCGGCTTCGAACGTCGCCATCGCCTCTTCGGCACGATCGAGCGCGTCGAGGATGGCAGCCTTCTCGTAGTAGAGGTCTTCGAGCAGCCAGTCGTCATCGGCGCCCATGTGGCGGAACGCGCGCTCGACCGCCTTGAGCGCCTCGACGTAGCGCTCGAGATCCGCCAGCACCGCCGCGCGTACGTACTGCGCTTCCGCCGAGCGTGGCAGCCGCCTGACCGCCATCTCCGACGCGGCCAGCGCCGCCAGATCATCGTCGAGCGACGACAGGATCTGCGACTTCAGGATCCACGCCTCCGGCTCGAGCGGCCGGCAGCGGAGCGCGCGGTTGACGTGATCGTTCGCCTCCCAGAGATCGCCCGCGCCCTCGTAACCGCCGAGGAGCGCCCGCGCCATCTCCATGCAATCGTCGAACTCGTCGTGCCGCATCGCTGACCAAGCGTACCACTCGTGTTATCACTGCACCAGATGAACGCACGCGGACTCTACGCGAGCGCCTTGACACTCGGCGCATTTGTGCTCTGCAGTTGTGTCGTTGCGCACGCGGCCGAGCGACACCTGGTGCGGCGCGGCTTCCAGGCGATGGGCACCGAGATCTCGTTCGCGGTGCTCGCCACCGACGAGGAGCGCGCCGCGCGAGCGATCGACGACGCGTTCGCCGAGATCAAGCGCCTCGAGAACATGATGACCACGTGGCGCGACGACTCCGAGGTGTCGCGCATCAATCACGAGGCCGGCGTAGCGCCGGTAGTGGTGTCACCGGAGACGCTCGAGGTGATCGAAGCCTCGCAAAAAGCGTCGAAGCTCTCGGGGGGCGCGTTCGACATCACGTTCTACGCCATGCACGGCCTATGGAAGTTCGACGACGATCTCGAGGCGAAGGTCCCGCCGGCCGACCAGATCAAGAAGCGGCTGCCGCTCATCGACTATCGCAAGCTCATCGTCGATCACCAGAAGCGCACCGTCTTCCTCTCGAAGAAAGGGATGGGCATCAACCTGGGCGGCATCGCCAAGGGCTACGCCGTCGACCGCGCGGTCGATGTCTTGCGCAAGGCCGGCTTCTCCGACGCCATCGTGCAGGCGGGCGGTGACCTCATGTGCTCGGGCAGCAAGAACGGGCAGCCCTGGGTGACGGGGATTCGCGATCCGCGCGCCGAGCGCTCGGCCGTGTTCGCCAAGATGATGCTGGAGAACCACGCCTTCTCGACGGCGGGCGACTACGAGCGCTTCTTCATTCTCGACGGCAAGCGCTACCACCACATCATCGATCCGCGCACCGGCTATCCGGCCACGAGGTCGCGGTCGGTCACGATCTACGCGCCCAATGCGCTCCTCGCCGACGCGGTCGACGACGCTGTCTTCATCCTCGGCTGGCAAAAGGGATTCGAGATGATCGACAAGCTCGACGACGTCGGCGCCGTGGTCGTCGACGACAAGGGCAAGGTCCACGTCTCGAAGCGGGTGCAGGAGCGCGTGCACATCGACTACGAGCCGAAGGATGCGCCGTGAGCGCTGTCGCGCCGGTGAAGCTCGACGCGCTCTACATTTATCCCATCAAGTCGTGCGCCGGCATCCGCCTCGAGACGGCGCGCCTCACCAGCCGCGGCCTGGAGCACGACCGTCGCTGGATGGTGACCGATGCGAGCGGCAAATTTCTCTCGCAGCGGACGGCGCCCGAGATGCAAAAGGTCAAGCTCGCCGTCGAAGCCGAGCGGCTAGTCGCCACGCGCGACGGCCTCCCGGCGCTGGCGCTGCCGCTCCTCACCGGCGAGGGCGCGCGCGTGCCGTTCGAGGTCTGGGGCCATCACGGCCACGCCGTGCGGCACGAAGAGGGCAGCGCCTGGTTCACGCGCGCGCTCGGTCGCGCCGTGCAGCTCGTCTGCATGCCGGATGACGTCGAGCGCGCCGTCTACAAGCAGCACGCGCAGCCGGGCGACCTGGTCAGCTTCGCCGACGGATTTCCGCTGCTGCTCGTCAACCGCGCCTCGCTCGACGACGTCTCGGCCCGCGCGCAGCTCGTCGTGGACGAGCGCCGCTTCCGACCCAACCTCGTCCTCTCCGGTGCGCCGGCGTGGGCGGAGGACGGGTGGAAGCGGATCCGCGTCGGCGCCATCACGATGCGCGTGCCCAAGCCGTGCGCGCGCTGCTCGATTCCCGGCGTCGATCCCGACACGGCCGAGGCGACGAAGGAGCCGCTCAAGACGCTGGCGACCTT
>JAQBQH010000007.1 GCA_028287105.1 Myxococcales bacterium | reverse complement strand
AGGACGCCCCCGTGACCAACGCGACGCGACCATCCAATCTCTTGCCCATGCGCCGGAACGTAGCGTCCGCGCGAACCGCCGACAAGCCCGCACGCGGCCGCTCGATCACCGCCCGGTTCGTGAGATCCTGCCGGCGCGTGTCGCCGCCCAAGCTCGCTCTGACCGCGTTGTACCTGCTCGCGTGGCCGGCGCTCATCCTGTGGCTCTCGGGCGACTGGCGCTGGCTCGAAGGCTGGACCTTCGGCTGCTGGTTCGTCGCCGTCTGCACCAGCACCATCGTCTGGCTCTATCGCAAGGATCCGGCCCTGCTCGCCGAGCGCTACCGCAAGCCCGGCACCGGCGGCCAGAGCCACCGCGACAAAATCATCGTCTACCTCTTGATGCTCGGCTTCATCTCCTGGATCACCCTCATGCCGCTCGACGCGCACCGCTTCCACTGGACCCCCACCCTCCCGCTCGCCATCCACATCCTCGGCGGCAGCCTCCTCCTCGTCTCCTGGCTCTTCCTCTTCCGCTCCTTCACCGACAACACGTTCCTCTCCCCGCTCGCGCGTATCCAGACCGAGCGCCACCACCACGTCGTTTCGACCGGCGTCTACGCGCGGGTCCGCCATCCCATGTACCTCGGCGCGCTTCTCATGTTCCTCGGCGCCCCGCTCCTTACCGGCGCCGCCACCGCCCTGGCGATGGGTGTCGCGCTCACCATCCTCATCGCCGTCCGCATCCGCGACGAAGAGCAGCTCCTCACCACGTCACTGCCTGGCTACGACGAATACCGCCGCCGGGTCCGCTACCGCCTCGTCCCCTTCCTCTGGTAGCAGCCGAAAGACGCACGACGGGCGCTCGTTGGTATACTGAAACCACCGATGGTCTCGCTCCGATCG
Organism: Myxococcales bacterium; assembly: GCA_028287105.1. Taxonomy (GTDB): domain Bacteria; phylum Myxococcota_A; class Polyangia; order Palsa-1104; family Palsa-1104; genus JAQBQH01. The sequence continues at coordinate 11,016 of JAQBQH010000007.1, read as the reverse complement.
CCGCTCATCATTTTGCTGCTCACCACCCTCGCCGGCTGCGCCTCGACCGGCCCCACATACATCGTGCCCGCCGACCGACCGCTTCGCGGCACCGCGGCAGCATGGACGCCGGCCGCCGGGGACGTGGCGCGCGCCGAACGAGGGCTGCGCGGCTACCTCCGTTCGCTCGGCACCAAGGTACCCGACTACGGTCACGGCCCCTTGTGGCGCCGGCTCGGCAGCTATGGCCGCCAGTACGTCGGCGTCATGCGCAATGGGCACCGCGTCATCTGGATCAACCTCTTCTCCGTCGACGCGCCGTTCTACGAAGCGGGCGCGGAGCAGCAGACGCTCATCAAGGTCCACGACTGCGGCGACTGCAACGCCGAGGTCTACTTCGACGTCGACCGCGGCAGCTACGCCGACTTCTGGCAGAGCGCGCCGCTGATCCGCTGAGCGGGCCGCTGATCGCCGAGTGGGCTCCTACTTACCGGCGATCATCATCTTGGCCACCCTGAACGTCGGGCAGGCCGTCGAGCTCCGCAAATCGAGATCGTCGCCGACCGCGTCGATGTCATGCAGCAGATCGTTGAAGTTGGCGCTCACCGTAATCTCGGTGACCGCCCGCCCCAGCTTCCCGTTCTCGATCAGGAACCCGCCCGCCCCGCGCGAGAAGTCACCGGTGACCGCGTTGAACCCGAAGCCCATCATGTCCGTGACGTAGAGCCCGCGGTCGATGCTGCTCACGATCTCCGCCGCCGGCGTCGTCCCGTTCTGCAGGATGAAGTTCGACGTCGTCACGTGCGGCGCCCCGCCGACGCCGCGGCCGGCGCAGCCGTTCGACTGCCGGCCCAGCTTACGCGCGCTGTACACGTCGAGCAGATAGGTCTTGAGCACGCCCGCCTCGACGACGGTGTTCTTGCGCGACGCCAGCCCGTCGCCGTCGTAGGGCCGCGACCCGGGGCCGCGCGCGATCAGCGGATCGTCGACGATGGTGACGAGCTTCGACGCCACCGACGTGCCTTCGCGATCGAGCAGGTAGCTCGACTTCCGATAGATCGCGCCGCCCGAGATGACGCTGAAGAGCAGCCGCAAGAGCGCCCGCCCCGACTCGGGATCGAACACCACCGGCAGCTGTCCGGTCGCGATCTTCTCGGCCCCGAGCTTGGCGACCGTGCGCCGCGCCGCCTCGCGCCCGACCTCCTCCGCATCCTCGAGCTTCGACAGATAGCGATCCGCCGTCCACCAGAAGCCGTTGCGCTTCTTGCCGTCGGCGTCGTCGCAGATCGGCTCCACCACGAGCGACTGATAGGTCCCGCGGAAGCCGCCCGCGAAGCCGTCGGAGCTGGCGAAGGCGCTGGCGCCGACCACCCGCGAATAGGTCGCGCCCTCGGAGTTGGTCACCTTCGGCGAAAATCCGCGTGCCGCCGCCTCGCCCTTCTTGCAGCGCTCGATCGCCGCCTTGGCGTCGATCGACAGCGCCTCGTCGTCCCAAAGCTCGAGATCGGGCACCGCCGTCGCCAGCTGATCGTGCGGCGGCAGCTCGTTGAGCTCGTCCGGCTCGGCGAGCTTGGCCAGCTCCACCGACTCGGCCACGAACTTCTCCAGCGCCGCGTCCGACAGATCGGACGTATAGGTCAGCGCCGTCCGTCGCTCGCGAAACACGCGCAACCCGAGCGCGCGCGACGACGCCTCCTGCACCAGCTCCGGCTCGCCCATGCGCACCTTGACCGAGAGCTCGGCGCCGCCCTGCACCAGCGCCTCGGCCGCGTCGGCCCCATGCTTCTTGGCCCACGAGCAGGCCCGCTCCGCCACCCGCTTCAGCTCGTCCGTCGCGTAGCTCGCCATGACTAAGCCTTCGTCCCGCCGACCGTGATGGCGGCGATTTTGACCGTCGGAGTTCCGACACCGACGGGAACCGACTGCCCGTCCTTGCCGCAGGTCCAGATCCCGTCCGAGAGCTGGAAGTCGTTGCCCAGCATCGTGACCTTGGTGAGCACGTCCGGTCCGTTGCCGATCAGGTTCACGCCCTTGAGCGGCGCGGTCACCTTGCCGTCCTCGATCAGGTACGACTCCGTCAACGAGAAGACGAAGTCGCCGTTGGAGATGTTGACCTGTCCGCCGGAGAAGCGCTTGGCGTACACGCCGCGCTTGACCGACTTGATGATCTCCTCCGGCTCATGCGGCCCGGCGAGCAGCGCGGTGTTGGTCATGCGCGGCAAGGGATTGTGGCGGAAGCTCTGGCGGCGCCCATTGCCCGACGGCTCGACCTTGAAGTGCTTGGCCGACAGCTGATCCTGCATGTACGCGCGCAGGATGCCGTTCTCGATGAGCACGTTGCGCCGGCCCGGGTTGCCTTCGTCGTCGGTGTTGATGGCGCCACGGTCGTGCGAGATCGTCCCATCGTCGACGACGGTGCACAGCTCCGAGGCGACGCGCTTGCCGAGCTGCCCCGAGTAGTTCGACGTCTCCTTGCGGTTGAAGTCGGCCTCCAGCCCGTGGCCGATCGCCTCGTGCAGAAGGATCCCGGAGTCGCCCGCGCCGAGCACGACCTCCATCGATCCGGCCGGCGCGTCGACGGCATCGAGCATCGCCACCGCCACCCGCGCCGCCTCGATCCCGTGCGACTCGGGCGGATGCGCGTCGAAGTACTCCATGCCGAAGCGCCCACCGCCGCCTCCCGATCCACCCTGTCGCTTGGCGCCGTCCTCGGCGATCGCGTGCACCCCGAAGCGCATGAGCGGCTGCCGGTCGCGCACCAGCTTACCGTCGCTGGTGACGACCAGGATCTCCTTGAGCTCCTCGGCGAACGACGCCTGCACCTTGATGATCCGCTTGTCGTGCGCCCGCGCGGCGCGATCGCCGCGACGCAGGAGCTCGAGCTTCTCCGGCGCCAGCATCTCCAGCGTCGGCACCAGCACCGGGTAGAAATTGGGAATCGTCAGCGCGCGGATGTCGACCGGCGACGGCGAGCTGCCCGACTGCGCGATCTGCGCCGCGGTGCGCGCCGCCTCCGCCATCGCCTCCCAGGTCAGCTCCTCGCAATAGGCGTAGCCGGTCGCGTCGCCCTTGGTGACGCGCACGCCGAGCCCGAGCGTGATGCCGCGCCCCACTGCCTTGACCCGTTCGTCTTCGTAGACGTAGTCGGCGCCGGCGCGATACTCGAAGAACAGATCGGCGTAGTCGCCGCCCGCCGACAGCGAGAGCTCGAGGAGCTTTCGCGCCAATGCTGCGTCGATCTCCGTCGCTCCGCCTGGAGAAAACGGCGCTACCAGCTTCGCTTGAGCCATGGGTCGCCCTCTTGGTGTGGCGTTACTTGTTGTCTTTGCGCGGGGTGAGACCGGTCTGGGCCAACGGCACGCCGTGCCCGCGAATCGCCTTCTCGATGGCGCTCCGCTTGGCGCCGTCCAGGTCGTCGAACTGCACCCCGACGCTGAAGCGCGCGCCCGACTTCGACGCGTGCCGCACGGTTGCGTCGAGCATGATGGGGTCGCCGTCGGGCGGCGTCAGCTTGATGGTGAGCTTGGACCCCTGGGCCGGCTCCTCGGCCATCTCCAGGTTCATGCCGCCCTTGGAGATGTTGATGGTGTAGATCAGCGAATAGACGTGCCACGAGGTGAACTTGACCTCGGCCTCGACCCGCATCGGGATGCGTGGGTCTTTGCGCCGCTCGTCGCCCATCCGTCTAATGTAATCCGAGTCCCGAAAGAAGCCAGATCAGCCTTTGTTCTCGCGGCCGTCGATGCCGGCCAGGGTGACCTGGATGGCGCGGGCCGCCTCGGCGATTTCGGCCTCGCCGCCGCCGAGCCACAGCCGTCCAACGGCACCGAAGGTGATGACCTCGAGCAGCTTCACCGGCGCGGCCTTCTCGGCCTCGTTGGCCGCGATGGCGGCGTACGCGGCGGGATGGACCTCGAGCGTGTAGAGCGTCTCGCCCTCGGTGATCATGTCGCCGTGGCGCATCCGGTCGATGAGCGCCGCGTGATGGCCGTCGATGCCGGTGATGGTCTGCTCCGACAGGATGCGCGGCTTCAAGCGGTCCTTCTCGGTCAGCCCGAGGCGCTCGAGCATTGCCTCGCCGGCGTGCCGCACGTCGCCTTGATCGTAGCTATGCACCTCGAGGAGGCCATAGGCGCGCTCGACGATCTGCATGCCGGGGATGACGCCGGTCTGCTTGAGCGCCGCGTCGGTGATCGTGTTGATGGCGATGCCCGGCGCGATCTCGATGAACAGCGCCGCCTGCCGTTCGAGCGGCAGGAAGCCCGATGCCACCGTCTGCAGAAAAGCCGCCAGCTGCGGCTGCAGCGCGTCGATGAAGGTGAAGGTCCGTAGCTCCATGTGCCGCGCAGCCTATCACGAACCCGGCGGCGGTTGGCGAGCCCGTCAGCGACGGCTGCGACGGCGGTTCTGCTCCTTGGACGGGGCGCGTTTACGCACCTTCTCGAAGGTGTGCTTGGAGCCGCCGACCGCGCGCCGCAGCTTGTCGATCTCGTCCGGCAAAAGGTGGCGCGTGGTCCCGACGCGCAGCTCCTCGAGGTGGAGCCCGCCGTACGAGACGCGGGTCAGCTTGAGCACGTTGAACCCGAGCGCTTCGGCCGTGCGATGGATCTGCCGGTTCTTGCCCTCGTGGATGGTGACCTCGAGCCAGGTGTTCTTGCCCGTGTCACCGAGGATCTCGACCTCCGCAGGGGCGGTCTTGTCGCCGTCGTCGAGCGTCACCCCCTTCATCCACGACGACACCGTCTTGGGGCCGAGCTGCCCCTGGAGCTTGACGTGGTAGGTCTTGCGGACCTCGTGCTTGGGATGCATGAGCGCATGCGCCAGGTCGCCGTCGTTGGTGCAGATGAGCAGACCCTCGGTGTTGAAGTCGAGCCGCCCGACGGGGAAGACGCGCGCGCCCGCCCGCTTCAAGAGCTCCAGCACCGTCGGCCGCCCCTCGGGGTCGGACATCGTCGTGACGTAGCCGCGCGGCTTGTTGAGCATGAGATAGACCGGCCGCTCGACGAGCAGCCGCTTGCCGCCCAGCACGATCTTGTCCGCGTCGGGATCGACCTTGGTGCCGAGCTCGGTGATGATGTTGCCGTTGACCTTGACCTTGCCGGCGACGATGAGCTCCTCGGCTTTACGCCGTGAAGCGACACCTGCCTGCGCAAGGAATCGCTGCAATCGAATTTGCATAGCTGGATGACTCTCGCGTTTCTAGTTTGCTTCGGAAGATTCGCCGCCGCCGCTGCCACTCGTGCCGCCCTCGCCGCCCGTCTTGTCGGGGCCGGCGTGGTCGTCGAGACCTTCGGGGCGCGGCTTCTTGCTGGTCGTCTCCGAGTGGTCGAACTCGTCGTCGACGATCTCGGGCGCCTGGATCGTGTTGGCGTGGATGCGCGTGCGCTCGCCCTCGATGTGCTCGGCGCCGGGCACCGGATCGAACTCGCGCGTCGGCTGATGCTCGAACTCGTCGCCGTGGTGCACCTCGCCCTCGCCCTCGCCTGCGATCGGCTGATCCTGGTCGGTGGCGACGCCGGCGGTGCGGATGAGCCGGTCGATCTCCTCGAGCTCTTTTTCGTCTTCGGGCGGCGTGGTGATTTCCAGGCGGGTCAGCGGCGGCACGTCGGCGGCGGCACCGTCATCGCCCGGGCGCTCGATGGTGCCCTCGGGCGCGACGCCCTCGAGCGCGGCGACCTGCGCCTGATGCTCCTCGGACAGCTCGTGGAACTCGCGCAGCGTCGGCAGATCCTTGAGGTCGCCGAGGTTGAAGAACTCGAGGAACTCGCGCGTCGTGCCGTAGAGCATCGGGCGGCCCGGCTCCTCCTTCTTGCCGAGGATGCGGATGAGCGTGCGATCGAGCAGCGTCTTCAACGTGCCGCCCGAGTCGACGCCGCGGATCTCGTCAATCTCGGGGCGCGTGACCGGCTGGCGGTAGGAGACGATCGCCAGCGTCTCGATCTGCGCGCGCGACAGCTTGACCGGCTTCGAGGCCAGGAGCTTCTGCACCCACTGCGCGTTCTCGGGGTTGGTGCGGAACTGATAGCCGCCGGCCACCTGGTGCAGCTGAAAGCCGCGACTCCCGGTGCTCTGCTCGACGGCAGCGACGGCGGCGCGGACGCGCGCCAGCTCGGTCTCACCGAGGAGCTCGCCGAGGTGCTTGAGGGTCAGCGGCTTGTCGGCGGCGAAGAGCAGGCTCTCGACGATCGACTGCATGCGCGGCGAGGCGGCGTCGGGCGAGCCGGGGTCGGGCGGGATCTCCTCGGGGTGATCCTCGGTGGCTTCGGCGGGCACATGCTCGTCGCTGGTGCCGGCACCGTCGACGTCGGCCGGCGGCTCGGCGGCCTTCGTGTCGTCGACCTTCGTGTCGTCGGCCTTCACGTCGTCCGCCTTCGCGTCGATCGGCCCGGCCTCGGCCATCCCGTCGTCGTCGGCCTTCGCGTCGCCCGCCTTCTCGTCCTCGTGCTCCTCCGTCTTCTCCGACGGTGGCTCCTGCTCACTCATTCTTTGTATTCCTCGGGGCGGTCGCGCAGCGCTTCGACCTGGACCTTCAGATCGGCGCCCGCTTTGGTGATGTAGATGTGGCCTTCGCTGTCGCTCTGGGTGAGCCGCACCATCTTGAGCCGGGTCATCTCGAGGATGGCCAAAAAGGTGACCACGACCTGCCCCTTGATCTGCCCCAGCGACGAGGCGCCCGCCTCGACGAAGTCGAAGCAGCTCTCGAAGGAGAACGACCCCTCGTTCTCGAGGCGATCGGCCAGCTCGTTGATGCGGTCGGTGATCGAGATGCGATCGGTGACGACGTCGTGCGTGAACGTGACCTTCGCCCGTGACAGCACGCGCTCGAGCGACTCGATCAAGCGGAACACCGGCACTTCGGCGAGCGGCGCGCCGCCGGGCAGCGCATGCAGCCCCGCCACGTCCTCCGCCGACGAGCCGCGCGGCCAGACGTTGCGCCCGGTGACCGGACGATCGGCCAGCTTGCCGGCCGCGTCCTTGAACTTCTGATACTCGAGCAGCCGCCGGATCAGCTCCTGCCGCGGATCGAGCTCTTCCTCGTCGTCGTCGAGCGCCAGCGCATCTTCGACCGGGTCGGGCGGCACCAGCTCGCGCGACTTCAGATGCGCCAGCGTCGCCGCCATCAGCAGATACTCGCCGGCGACGTCGAGGTCGAGCGAGCGCATCATCTCGAGCATCGACAGGTAGCGATCGGTGATGAACGCGATCGGGATGTTCAGGATGTCGAGCTCATGCTTCTTGACGAGATGGAGCAAGAGGTCGAGCGGCCCCTCGAAATCGGGCAGCTCGACTTTGTAATCGAGGGTGGCCTCGGCCTCGTCCGCCATCACGTCGCCCAATGGATGAGGTGCTCGAGCCAGAACTGAGCGACGACCGTCGCCGGCCACATGAGCCACGACAGCGCCCCGGTCATGAGCAGCGCAAACAGGATGATGAAGCCGAACTTGTCGAGCTGATCGAGCTGCGGCTCGAAGCGACGCGGCATGATGCGCCGCAAGACCGCGCCGCCGTCGAGCGGAGGAATGGGCAGGAGGTTGAACAGACACAGGCTGATGTTCATCTGGATGACCGCTGCGACAGGCTGCGCGAACTGCAGGTGACCGCTCTTGATCATGCCGAGCAAGATCCCCGACAAGAGGAGCCCGAAGAGGATGTTCATGGCCGGGCCGGCCATGGCGATGAGGGCGTGCGCCGTGCGGATCGAGATCTTGCGCGTCATGTCGCGCGGCGAGAGCGAGATCTGAACCGGCTTGCCCCAACCGAGGATGCGCGAGCCGATGGCGGGCCCCGAGAAGATGGCGATGAGCGGCAGCAGCAAGGTACCGATGGGATCGATGTGCGCGAGCGGGTTGAGGGTCACGCGCCCCTGCGAGCGCGGCAGCCGGTCGCCGAGCTTGTCGGCCACGAATGCGTGGCCGAACTCGTGCACGCAGATGCTGAGCACCAGCGCGACGATGTAGATGAGCCCAAACCGCAGCTTCTCGGGGTCCATAGAGCCTTAAAGATATGTCAGAACTACGCTCGGGGGTGGTGCTTTTTGACGACCGCCGTCAGATGGTCACGGGAGACATGCGTGTAGATCTGCGTGGTTCCGATATCGGCGTGGCCCAGCATCGCCTGCACGGCGCGGAGGTCGGCGCCCCGCTCCACCAGATGCGTCGCGAACGAGTGGCGCAGCTTGTGCGGCGACAGCCGCTTGCGGATCCCGGCTGCGCGCGCATAGCCGCCGAGCAGCTTCCAGAAGCCCTGGCGGGTCATGCCGCGCCCGAGGTGGGTCACGAACAGCGACGGACAATCGCGCCCATGCAGGAGCTGCGGCCGCGCGCTCGCCAGGTAGTCCTTGATGCGATCCTTGGCGCGACCGCCGAGCGGCACCAGCCGCTGCTTTCTGCCCTTGCCGACCGTCGACAGGAACTGCTCGTCGAGGTTCACGTCGATCTGACGCAACTTGACCAGCTCCGAGACGCGCAGCCCCGTCGCGTAGAGCGTCTCGAGCATGGCCGCGTCGCGCAGGCCGCGCGCGGTCTCGATGCGTGGTTGCGACAATAAGTCCTCGACCTCGCGCAAGGTCAGCGTCACCGGCAGGGGGCGGCCGATGCGCGGCAGCTCGAGCTCCTCGGTCGGATCGCGCGCGATGTGCCGCTCGGCGCGCAGATGCTTGAAGAGCTGCCTCAGCGCCACCAGGTTACGCGCCTGCGAGCGCGCCGCCAGCTTGGCCCGGCACAGCCGATCGATGAACTTCAGCAGATGGCGCGGCTCGATGCGGTCGGCGTCGTCGACGCCTTCGCCGTCGAGGAACTGGCGAAACTTGGCCAGGTCGCGCGCATACGCCTCGACGCTGTTGCGCGCCAGGCCGCGCTCGATCTTGACGTGATCGAGGAACAGATCGATCGCCGAGTCGAGCGAAAGCGCCACGCGTTCATGTTATCGCGCGCGCCCTTCCCTCGCAAAAATCAGGTGATCTTGAGGAGCTCTTTGACCTTGGCGATGACTTGCGGCGCCTGGATCGGCTTGGTGATGTAGGCGTTGGCGCCGAGGGCGAGCGCGCGCTGGCGATCTTCCTCGGCCCCCTCGGTGGTGATGATGATGATGGGGATGCCCTTCAACGCCTCGTCGGAGCGGACGCGCTTGACCAGCTTGAGGCCGTCCATGATCGGCATGTTGATGTCGGTCAGGATGATGTCGAGCTTGGCGGCGGCCATCTTGCGCAGGGCGTCGACGCCGTCGTCGGCCTCGAGCACCTCGAGCCCGCGGATACGGCGCAGCGCGAACACGATGAGCTGCCGCATCGTCGGAGAATCTTCCACCACCAGCGCGGTCGCCATGGCCTCTATACCTGATCCGCCGCCGCCCACAGGTGCGGGGCCCGGCCCTTGAGCTCGGCCGCCAGCCACGCACCCTGCAGCGCCGACGCGGCGTGTGCGGCCAACAGATTGAACAGCTCGTAATCGACGTCGGCCAGCGCCGTCTTCTGCGACAGCAGATCCCAGATGATCACGACGCCGACGACCTTGTCGCGGATCTTGAGCGGCACGATGATGACCGGCCGCTCGAGGTCGGCGCGCGCGCGCAGCCGCTCGCCGTCGATGTAGGTGCCGCCGGTCTTGATGACCTCGCCGATGCGCCCTTCGGCGGCCGGCGCCTCGGGGACACGCGCGCGGTCTACGCCCTCGGTGGCGAGGGTGCGCAGCTTTCCGTGATCCTCGTCGACGAGCTGGATGGCGAAGGTCTTGGCGCCCACGAAGTTCAGCAGGATCTCGAGGATGATCTGGGTCAGCTCGCGCAGATCGAGCGTCGAGTGCAGCTGGAACGAGGCCACGTACAGGTTGGCCAGGTTGTTGTTCTCGCGCTCGATGTCGTGATAGCGGCCGGAGAACTCGTGGTTCTCGCGCTCGACGCCGGAGAAGCGCGACAACAGCTTCTCGCGGTCCGACTCGAGCTGCTCGATGCGCGACACCAGCTCGCGCAGCGCACCGGTGTTGGGCTTGTCGGTCGCCGTCGAGGCGCTGACCAGCGCGCGCCGCTCCTCCTCGAGCTGGACGACACGGAAGCGCAGCTTCTCGTTCTCGTGCATCAGCTCTTCGGTGAATTCGGCGCCACGCTTGAAGAAGGTCTCGATGAACTCGCGCTTGGATTCGACGAGGTCGAGCTCAGGGATGGTCGGCTTGTCATCCGCTTTCGACATTTCCGTTTGACGACGATATCACATCCTACGGCTTGATGTCGGCTCCCAAGTTCACGGTCAGAGCGGCGTCGACATGCATCGACCAGGGGCCGGCCGGGGCGACGAAGCGCATCGAGGCGGCAACCTCGAGGGGTGCGGCGAATACGGAGGGGTCGACGTCGAGGTCGACGGGCAGGCGCACCCGGCCGTTGGCGTCGGCCATGGCACCCGAGGCGTCGACGAGGGGCACGTCGCCGGCGGCCGTGTGCAAGGTCAGGGTGACGCCGCGCAGGAAGTCGAGCGAGCGGACCCCCGCCGCCGGGGCCAGCGATACCGATTCGATGCGCGCGGCGCGCAGTTGGACGACGAGCGGCGCGGTCGGCTCGAAGGTGATCAGGCGCGAGACCTCGACCAGGGTACCGGCGGCGGCGCCGGCCGACGGGAACTCCTGGCTGCCCGCGCTGGCGGCGAAACCGGTGACGTCGACGTCGACGTGGAAGCAGCCGGACACGAAGAGGAGCGAGAAAACGAGGGCACGCGTCACAGGAACACCGTCAGGCCGAGCTTGGCCGAAGGACCCCAGACGCGAAGGTGCGCCGAGTCGAAGGCGCCGCCGTGCGCGGTCAGGTCGAGGTAGCTGACGCCGGCGTGCAAGAAGAAGCAGGCGCGACGATTCGCGCCCACCTCGAGACCGACGTGACCGTCGACGAAGCCGTAGGCGGCGCGGCCGTCGAACGGCAGGCCGAGCGCGCGCGGGATGCCGCGCGTGTCGCCGTCGAAGAGGTAGCCGCCGTCGACGGTGAAGGACGGGCTGACGAGCGAGCGCAGCGGGATGAGGGTGAAGCCGGCGGAGAGGCCGGCCGAGAACAGATCGG
>JAQBQH010000408.1 GCA_028287105.1 Myxococcales bacterium | reverse complement strand
CTTTGCCAGCGCGCCTGCGGTCTGCTCGAGGGGCGGTAGAGCGTGCTTTGACGATTGAGCGAGTGCCATCAGGTCCCACTCGACACGTCGAACGGCATGGCTGCTCATCGGTGCGTTCCTTTGCCAGCAGTCGACCGCACGTGCTTTTCCGTGACGTATCAACCGCGTCGGGCCACTGCAAAGTGCAGCAAGTAGGGTTTCGCGCGCCGACCGGCGCGACTCTCGTAGGAAGCGATCAGGCGGCTGATTTGTGCTGCCAGCTTTGGTGCGTCTGCTTCGTCCAGTCGAGCCACGCGCCAGAGCTCTGCCGCGTCGGAGCCACCGACTTTCCGCATGCGCGGCCGGCCGGCCCGATCCTGCGAAAAGAGATATCCCTCTGCAATCTGTCGCTCGAGCGTTTCACGAAGCTCGCGCCGGAGCCTCTCATCCGGGCTGCTCCGAAGAAGCTCCGCCGGAACGAAGAACGAGCTGGCCGCGGCCCGATACAGCTGCACGCGCCGTCCCGCGCCAACGCGCTTGCCGCGGCGCCGCAATAGGCCAGCACTCAGCATTCGCTGAGCGTGATAGTGGAGCAGGTTCATGGGCATTGCCGAAGACGCCGCGACTTCACCGAGCGATCGGTCGCTGCCGACGAACGCGAAGAGGACCTGCCTCTGTCGCGGATGTGCGAATACGGCCGCGGCTTTGGCGGTGTCAACGACCAGCGGCTTTTCCGCCGCATTCGCGAGTCTTGGCGGGGTCGGCAATCAAGTCCTCCAGGTATTCCATCATCCTTGTCGCCGACGGTGGATCGCGATTGGAAAGCACCACCAGGGACCACTCGCCGTCGGATGAAAACTCGAATTCAGCGTTCGCGCCAAGAGTACCGCCGTTGTGACCGATCCATGTCCGGTCATGGCGAGTCTTGAGACCGAACCCGAATCCATAGCTGCGCTCGGGTGCCGACGTCTGCACTTTGGACGTGGTCAACGCCGCGGTGTTGCGTGCGCTTGCCAGACGATTGGCGACCAGAGCCGTCGCGAATTTCTGAAGATCCGAAGCGCTGCTGAAGGCGCCACCGGCCGGATTACCATGAAGCGTCGCTCCCGGAGCGGGATGCAGGGGTCCGGCCCCGCCCGCGGGTGTCTTGGCCGTCAGGCCCTGGGCGAGCGTGTCGAGCGGTTCTGGATCGAGATGGGTGCTCATCATTCCCGCCGTCACGAACACATGGCGGCGCAGATACTCTCCGTACGTCAGTCCCGTCATGCGCTCGATCAAGACGCCCAGGAGTGCGAAACCGCTGTTCGAATATCGAAACTGCGAGCCGGGCGGAAAATCAGGCCTCTGAGAGATGATCAGTGGCAGCAGGTCGCTCGCCGTGCGTGCGCTATGCAGTACGGGTATGTTCTGCGGCGAGAAGAAATCGCCCAGGCCCGATGAATGCGTCAGCAACTGCCGAATGGTTACGGCTGCGGTTTCCGGCGCGAGGCCTGCGACGTATTTGCCGATCGGGTCCTCGAAGGCGATCTTCGTGGCGTCCACAAGCTGAGCGATCGCGACGGCCGTAAACATCTTACCCGCCGAGGCGATATTGAAGCGCGTCGTCGGTGTGATCGCGGCACTCCCCGGCCCGCCCACGACACCGCGAGTAACGGAGGCGGCGACGGCGCCGCGGTGGACGGCCATGACGACGCCTGAAAAGTCCTCTTGCGCGGCTCGTTCCTCGAGGCAGCGTGAAATAGGATCGGCGTGAGCCGTACATGCCGCCGTAATCATCGCTGCCACTATCGATCGCGTCATCGAATCCTCCCTCGAAGCTGGTACGAGGCTAGGACGAGCCGAGCTTCAATGAACAGGGGTATTCCTGATTGACGCTGCCGTGCGCCGGCGTGCAGGGAGTCGATGAGGCGCCGGGGCCGACCCGCCCTCAAAAGCCCGCGAAAAAATCAATTCGTGAGGGCCGGATGGTGGGACACTCCGCGGCCCATGGCGAAGAACCGCAAGGTGATGATCTCGAAGCGTGGCGGTCCTGACGTCCTGAAGCTCGTCGAAGAGGAGTTGCCCGAGCCAGGCGCCGGTGAGGCGCGCGTGAAGATCACGGCCGCGGGCGTCGCCTTCGCCGACGTGCTGATGCGCGAAGGGCTGTACCCCGGCGTGCCCAAGCCGCCGTTCGCGCCCGGCTACGATGTGGTCGGAACCGTTGACGCACTGGGCGAGGGCGTTACCGGATTCACGATCGGTACGCGGGTCGCTGCACTGACGAGGATCGGCGGTTACGCCGACTATCTGTGCGTTCCTGCCGAGTCGCTGGTGCCGGTCCCCGACGGCGTGGACGCAGCGGAGGCGGTGGCGCTGGTGCTGAACTTCTTGACGGCGTGGCAGATGCTGCATCGCTGCGCGCGCCTGCAACGCGGCGAGCGCGTGCTGATTCACGGCGCTGGCGGCGGAGTCGGCGACGCGCTCCTGCAGTTGGGCAAGCTCGCCGGCCTCGCGCTGTACGGGACCGCGTCGCGCGCCAAACACGCCGCCATCGCGGCGGCAGGCGCGACGGCCATCGACTACCGTAGCGAAGACTTCGTCGCGCGCGTCAAGGAGCTCACCGGGGACGGCGTGGACGCGGTGTTCGACGCCGTCGGCGGCAAGCAGTGGAAGCGATCGTTTCAGGCGCTGCGGGTCGGCGGCATGCTGGTCGGCTACGGCTTCTCGTCGGCGACGGTAAACGGACGGCGCAGCTTGCCGAAGGCGGCGACGAACTATCTCGGCATGCCGAGGTTCCACCTCCTCGGCCTGATGGATGCGACGCGCAGCGTGATGGGCTACAACGTGATGGTCATGAAGGCGGCGCGCCCGGAGTGGTATCGCGAGGATCTGGCAATGCTGCTCGGGTTGCTTCAGCAGGGCAAGATTCGGCCGGCCGTTGCCGAGCGCGTGCCGCTCGCCGAGGCGGCGCACGCGCATCGTCTGCTTGGCGGCGCTGAGATTCGCGGCAAGCTGGTCCTTCTCTGTGGGACGTAACCACCTCGCTCAGATCGCGTAGCTCGCCACGGTCAGGCGGCGCGGCGATGCGGATCGTCTGAGCGAGGCTGGGCGACCGGCTCGCTCGCGACGAGGAACGGCGAGGCGCCGCCAGCGACGAGGTAGCGAGCCGATTCGTAGACGAAGATGCCAGGGAAGACGACCCACAGAAGGTTCACGGCGAAGAATTTCAGCCAAGCGTCGACGAAGCTGGCGGTGTGCACGTTCGCGAAGTTGGTGAACAGCTCCGAGCCGAGGTACATGAGCGTGCCGTAGACCTCCATCACGGAGACGATGAGCAGCGCGACGGTCGCGTGCCGCAGTCGACGGCGCCGCGCCTGGACGACGACGTAGAAGTTGAGAAAGCCGCCGACGGTGGCGGTGATCCATTCGAGAATGAGGATGAACGAGTCGGCGTTGAGGTAGCGGCGGTCGGCGACGCCGTACAGCGACCAGATGCGGCGCCAGCCATGCAGCGCGTCGGGCGTGGCGAGGTGGCGGCTGACCAGACACCAGCTCAGCTCCCAAGAAAAATGAACGACCCCCGACACCAACGACCAGATGATCACCGCGCGACGCAACTTGCCGACATTGTCCATCGAGATTTCGTTCATGCGAGTGCCCGTGGTGTAGCAGGCGCGGCCGGCGTGACCAGCGCGAAGAGGGCGACGATCGTCTCTGTTGGCGAGAACAGTCGATGCTGACGGGGAAGGGCCCGATTTCATCGAGGTGCGCGCATCTCTACAACCCATTCATGAGCCGTCGGGACCGGTTCGCGATTGGGCTGTTGGTATCCTTCGCGCTCGTTGCGGTCACGCTGGAGTTGTACTTCCTCGTCTTCCATCGCGAGTTGGTCGCGCGCGCTCCAACGCAGCTCTTCGCGCGGCTGTTCTCGATCTATGGCGTCGCGGATCGCGGCTACTACGATCACGTGTCGCCACTCGCCCTCGGGCTCGAAGGCATCAACGTGTTCGTCATGCAGCCGGTCTGCGCGCTCCTCGTCTATGCCATCTTGCGCGGCCGCGCCTATCGCTGGCCGTTACAGCTCGCCGTGGGCACCTATCTCTGCATCTCGGTCGTCCTGTACTGGGCCGTGGCTGTCATCTCCGGCTACGCCGAAATGGCCGAGCACAGCAGCAAGGCGTTCGCCCTGTTTTACGTCGGCAACGCGCCATGGCTCGTCGGCTACGGCTGGCTCGCGCTCGATGCCGGCGCCGCCATTGCGCGCGCATTCGGCATGACGCGCGAATCGCGGCGCCACTCCTTCACGCTTCGCCCGGCGCAGTCTGGGCCGATTGAAGAGCGTGCTTGAGCGAGCCGTCGGTCAACGCGGCGACGGTGGCGTCCTCGCCGCCGAGCAGAGTGCCGCGCACGAAGACCTGGGGGAAGGTGGGCCAGCCGCTCCACAGCTTGATGGCGAGGCGCCGCTTCC
>JAQBQH010000396.1 GCA_028287105.1 Myxococcales bacterium | reverse complement strand
ACGGACGCTGGGCGGCGCAAACTGGAGGTTCCCGAGATCCTCCAGGCCTACCTGCGTGGGCTCACGAAGAGCAAGCTGCCCGAGGCTTCCTTGTTTGGGCAGCACACGCGCGACTGGCCTCGAGACTGGGTTCAGCGGATTTGTCGGAATGCGAAGGTGCCCAAGGTGACGGCACACGGGATGCGAGGTCTGCACTCGTCGTTGGCGCTGGCGGCAGGCACGAGTGGTCACGTGGTGGCGGCATCGCTCGGCCATGAGTCGATCAAGACGACCATGGAGAGCTACGCAGACCCGGCGGCAGTCAGCGCCGGCAAGCAGCGCGCGATGTTGCAGGTGTTGGAGGGCGGTAAGTGACCCAGTTTTCGCGGAAAAAGAATGGCGGGATTCTTTTTCCGCGGACTCTCAAAAGCAAAAGGGGTCTCGCATCTCTGCGAAACCCCTCGTACTTCAGTGGAGCTGAAGGGGATCGAACCCTCGGCCTCTAGAGTGCGATTCTAGCGCTCTCCCAGCTGAGCTACAGCCCCAAGTGGCTGGATCCTTAGCAAAGGCGCTGTGCTGCGGCAAGGGAAATCCGCTATACCCGGGTGGTGGCGGGATCTTCGAAGCGGGAGCGTGCGGACAAGCGGGTGGTCGATGCCGGCCTGGCCGAGTCGCGTACGCGCGCGCAGGCGATGATCCTCGCGGGGCAGGTGGTGATTGGCGACCACGCGGTCACCAAGCCGGGCGAGCTGGTGCCGCTCGACGCGCCGGTGCGCATCAAGGGCGAGCCGATGCCGTACGTGTCGCGCGGCGGCCTGAAGCTCGCGCATGCGCTCGACCACTTCGCCCTCGACGTGCGCGGCCTCTACGGCCTCGACGTCGGCGCCTCGACGGGCGGCTTCACCGACGTGCTCCTGCAGCGCGGCGCGGTGCACGTCATCGCCGTCGACGTCGGCACCAATCAGCTCGCGCACAAGCTGCGCACCGACGCGCGCGTGACGGTGCTCGAGCAGACCAACGCCCGCAACCTCGACGTGGCGACGCTGCCCTATCGCCCCGACATCGTCGTCTGCGATGTCAGCTTCATCTCGCTCACGCTCATCCTGCCGACGCTGGTCGCGGCCGCCGGAGCGGGCGCCCGGCCGATCGTCGCGCTGGTCAAGCCGCAGTTCGAGGTCGGCAAGGGCGAGGTCGGCAAGGGCGGCGTCGTGCGCGAGCCGGACAAGCGCCAGGCCGCCGTCGACAAATGCGCCGCGGCCGCCCGCGCGCTCGGCTGCACCGTCGCTGGCGTGGTCGAGTCGCCGATCACGGGGCCGGCCGGCAACGTCGAATATCTGCTGCTCGCGCGCACGCCCGCCTGACGTCGCGCGCGACGCAAGTTGACGCGCCGCTGCCGTCGAGGAACACTGGTTACGATGGGGGGCGGTCTCAGCTTTGGCATCAGCCGCAGCCACGCAGGCGCCGATCTGGACGCCGCGGCGCGACGCTTTGCCGAGGCGCTCTCCGCCCGCGTCGGCCGCAAGATCAGCGTCGTGGTCACCGCCGACTACGAGCAGCTGCTCGACGGCGTCCTCGTCGGTGGCGTCAGCGTCGCCTGGATGCCGCCGCTCATGCACGTGCGCGCCGCCATCGAGGGCGCACCGCTGGCCTGCGTCTCGGAGCGCGGCGGCGCCCTCGCCTATCGCGCCGCGCTCCTCGTCCGCGCCGACAGCCATCGCACCACCGTGCGCGGCCTCCGCGGCGTGCGCGCCGCCTGGGCCGATCCGTACAGCGCCTCGGGCTACCTGTTTCCGCAGCTCCATCTCCAGGCGGCCGGGCTCGACCCGCGCTACGACTTCGCCAGCGAATCGTTCCACGGCACCGCCAACGCCGCCGCGCGCGCCGTGGCCGACGGCGACGCCGAGCTCTGCGCCCACTACGTCAGCGATGCCGCCGGCTCGGCGCGCGATCAGCATTTCAAGCTCGCGCAGCTCGAGCTCAGGCAGGCGCTCGGCGACGCCGTGGCCGGCAAGCTGCGTGTCCTCGACGTCACCGACCCCATTCCGCCCGACGGCATGGTCCTCGCCCCGCCGCTCGACGGCCGCGTGCAGGCGGCCCTGCGCGACGCCCTGCTCTCCTTGCACGACGAGAGCCGCGGCCAGGAGGCGCTGCGGGCGCTGTGCCAGGCGGAGCGGCTGGCGCCGGTCACCGGCGACGTGGTCAAGATCATCGCTCGCTTGCGCGCGCACGTCCCGCAAAGGTAGCGTCGGGGCGTGAAGATCTTTTTGACCGGAGTGGCCGGCTTCATCGGCTCGCACCTGGCCGCCCGCCTCGTCGCGCGCGGCGACAGCGTCGTCGGCCTCGACAACTTCGACGAGACGCTCTATCCGGCACCGCTGCATCGGCGCAACCTCGCGCTCCTCGGCGACACGGTCGACTTTACCGAGGGCGACTTTCTCGACGCCGACCTCGTCGAGCGCCTCTTCGCCGCCCACCGCTTCGACGCCGTCATCCACCTCGGCGCGCTCGCCGGCGTGCGTCCGTCGTTGGCGCAGCCGAAGCGCTACCAGCGCGTCAACATCGAGGGCACGCTCAACCTGCTCGAGGCGTGCCGCGCGCACGCGGTCAATCGCTTCGTCTTCGCCTCGTCCTCGTCGGTATACGGCGCGCGCAACGAGGTGCCATTCCGCGAGACCGATCCCGCAGTGAAGCCCGCCTCGCCCTACGCGGCCTCCAAACGCGCCGGCGAGCTCTTCTGCAGCAACTACTCCGACCTCTACGCCATCGCGACCTCGGCGCTGCGCTTCTTCACCGTCTACGGTCCGCGCCAACGCCCGGAGATGGCCATCCACAAGTTCGCGCGGCTCATCCGCGAGGGTAAGCCGGTGCCGTTCTACGGCGACGGCTCGACGGCGCGCGACTACACCTTCATCGACGACATCATCGACGGCGTGGTCGCGTCGCTCGACCAGTGCCAGGGCGGCGCGCATCGCGTCTACAACCTGGGCGGCTCGCGCACGACGACGCTGGCGCGCCTCGTCGAGCTCATCGAAGCGGGCGTCGGCAAGCAGGCCATCCTCGATCGCCAACCGGACCAGCCGGGCGACGTGCCGATCACCTACGCCGACGTCACCCACGCGGCGCGCGATCTCGACTACGCGCCCAAGGTCCCCATCGAAGACGGCATCGCGCGCTTCTGCGCCTGGTTCAAGGAGCAGCCGTGATCGCCGACGTCGAGCTCCTCGAAAAGGCGCGCATCGCCGTCGACGACGACGGCACGGCATTCCGCGTGCGCGGCATCGACATTCCGTTCGACGCCATCTTGCACATCGAGCTCTCGACGCCAAAAACCAAAGGCACGACCGAGGTCGCGGCCTGGCAGGAGCAGCGCGCGGTGGCGCGCATCATCACCGACGATCGGTTGCACGATCCGGTGTTGATGGAGATGGGCGTGCGCGCCTCCTCCAGCGACGGTGAGCCGCCCGACTTCGACGCCACGCTCTTGACGGTGCGCGTGCGCCGCGTCGCCGAGGCGGCCGCGCGCGTCGCCGGCAAGCGCGTCCTTCAGCGCTGACGGCTCTTAGCCGATACGGCGAACGGACATCGTGACCGTCGCCGACGCGACCGGCTCGCCGGCGCCGTCGACGACATCGACCGTAATCGCCGCCTCGGTCTTGCCGTCGCGCTTGACGCCGTCGAGGATCCGCTGCGCCTCGACCGGCGTCAGCTGCGCCACCGCCGCGATCTCGCCCTTGCCGGGCCGCCGAAACGAGATGTCGACGCGCTTGCCGATGAACATCGCCTGCGACCCGAGCGCCATCAGGCACAGCGCCGCCGCCGCGGTCTCCGCGAGCGTGAACGTCGCCCCCGCGTGCAAGATGCCCATCGGGTTGAGATTGGTCGGGTCGTCCGGAAGACGCAGCTTCACCTTGGTCGCCGTCAGCTCCTCGGCCACGACACCGGTCTTCTTGGCAAACGGGATTAGCTGCTCGACGAGGTTCTTGACTGAGCTGGCGTCCATTTTCCCTTTCGTCGCGAATCGCGCTCGTACATCGATAGCACGAGCTTCTCGAGCGTCGGCGATTTGAAGATGCCGCGCCGGATGCCCATCTGCTCCACCAGATGGTCCTGCGCCGCGATCCCCTTCTTCAGCCCCAGCCCGATGTCGATCCCGAGCGCCTCCGCTTCGCGCCGGTGATCCCAGATCCCCTGCGACACGCAGAAGGTCCAGTAGATCTGCTTGGCCCACAGCATGTGCGACTCGACGAAGCCGACCTTGGCCAGGATCTGCGGCAGATAGAGCACCGCCAGACCGGTGTGCTTCTTCTCGTCGCGCCCGACGTACTCGAGCACCGTGCGAATCAGCGGATCGTCGACGTGCTCGCGAATGATGTTGAACAGCTGATTGGCGATGTTCTCGACGATGAGCTGCATCCCGACCAGCTTGTACGACGCGTGCTTCGTGGCAACGAGGTCGGATAAGACGCGCCGCACCCACGGGTTCACCGGGTGGATGACATCGAGCTTCTTCAAGAGGCGCCGGAAGGCGGAGACGTGCTTGGCCTCCTCGATCACCTGACAGGCCAGCACGAACTTGGCCTGCTCGTCGTCGACCAGCGGCACCAGCTGCGCCGAGACCTCGAGCGCCGCCCGCTCGCCGTAGTAGATGAGCGACAAGATCTTCGCCATCGCGACGCGCTCGTCCGGCTTCAGCGTGAGCGGCTGATCCCAGTCGATGGCGGTGGAGTCATTCCAGAAGTCCTTCTTGGCCTGCTCGTACAGACGCTCGAGGCGCGGGTGGTGATCATCGATCTCGGCGCGGAACAGATCGAACGACATCTTCGCCTCCCCGACCTCGCTATGATGACCGCTGGGTCATTTACCAGCATCGGTCCGGGGTGGGGCACTGTCAAGCGGCGCCCCGCCGTCGCGCGGGCTGCCACCGTCGGGCGGCGCGGCGTGCGCTTCCTCGGCCGCCGTCCACGCCTTCTTGATGTCCTCGGCAGCGACGGCGACGGTCTTGCCGTGCAGGCCGCGCACGTGCAGCTCGAGCGACGTCAGCGGATGGCGCTCGTAGCCGTCGGGGATCTCCAGCTCGCAGTTGCGGCTGCCCGAGTCGGCCGGCGGATCGCAGTGGATCGTCTGCGCCACGTAGTGACGCCCGCGATCGTCGGTCATCGTGAAGTAGTTCGACGGCGGCGCCTTGGTGAAGCCGTCGACTTCGATCATCACGAGGCGATGGCCGATGTCGATCGTGCGCAGGCGGAGCCCGTGCGGCTGCTTGGGCGCCGCATCTTTTGGGGGCTTGGCCAGCGCCACGGTTGCGACGGCGGCGACGGCCAGGATTATCGCTGTATGCCGGACCACGTGAACGTCTCAGGCATCATGGCAGGATTATCGACGCGGATCACGGTCGAAGCGTCGCCTGTCATCATTCCGCGCGCCACCACCGATCCGGTCAGCGAGAGCCGCAGCGGTCCATTCTCCGCGTTGTCGTCCGTCACTACCGTCGTGACAGGAACGTTGATCTTGAGCTCGCAGCTGACGAGCGCGCCGGTCTTGGAGCCGTTGTTGTCGACCAGCTGCGGGATGTCGATGGAGTCGAAGAAGCCCTTGTCGGTCGACACCAACGTTCCCCACAGGAGCGAGCCGAAGGTGCTGCCCGGCCGCTTCATCTGCGTGAGGTCCGCTTCGACGGTGTCGGAGCGCTGCAGCCCGCCGACGATGGGATTGAACGTGAGGGTCCAATGGCCGGAGATGTCCGGCTCGTTGCCACAATCGGTCAGCGACGAGCCGGGGCAGCCTGAGAGAGTGAGGACGAGAGCAGCGAGGAGGAGCCCTCGCATCGGTTAGTCGTAGTACTCGGTGCCGAGGTGGGTGATGAGCTCTTCGCCGCGCAGGTGGCGCAGCGTGTTCTTCAGCTTCATGAGCTGGATGAACAGATCGTGCTCCGGGTACAGCCCCTCGGGCGTCATCGGCGACTTGAAGAAGAACGACAGCCACTCCTGGATGCCGCTCATGCCCGAGCGGTGCGCCAGATCCATGTAGAGCGCCAGGTCGAGGACGATCGGCGCCGCGAGGATCGAGTCGCGGCAGAGGAAGTCGATCTTGATCTGCATCTTGTAGCCGAGCCAACCGAAGATATCGATGCTGTCCCAGCCCTCTTTATTGTCGCCGCGCGGCGGGTAGTAGTTGATGCGCACGACGTGCGAGAAGTCTTTGTAGAGGTCGGGATAGAGGTGCGGCTGCAGGATGTGCTCGAGCACACCGAGCTTCGAAACTTCCTTCGACTTGAACGACTCCGGATCGTCGAGGACCTCGCCGTCGCGGTTGCCGAGGATGTTGGTCGAGTACCAGCCCTCGAGGCCGAGGTAGCGCGCCTTGAAGCCGGGCGCGAGGATCGTCTTCATGAGCGTCTGGCCGGTCTTGAAGTCCTTGCCGGCGATCGGGATGCCCTTCTGCTTGGCGAGCTCCTGAATGGCGGGGAAGTCGACCGACAGGTTCGGCGCGCCGTTGGCGAACGGAACGCCCGAGCGCAGGAGCGCGTAGGCGTAGATCGCCGAGGGGGCGATGTTGTCGTCGCTGTCGCGCAGGCCCTGCTCGAACTTGGCCAGCGTCATGTGGACGTCCGACGGCTCGCGATAGACCTCGGTGGAGCCGCACCAGACGGCGACGCAGCGATCGACGCCCGACGTCGTCTTGAAGCGCTCGACGTCGGCGATGAGCTGCTCGGCCATGTCCATCTTGGACTTGCCCTGCTTGATGTACGTGCCGTGCAGCTTCTTGACGTAGGTGGGCTCGAACACGCCCGGCATCGGGCGGATGCCCTCGAGGAACGGACGGACCTTCTCGAGATCTTCGTTCGACAGGACGCCGGCATGCTTGGCCGACTCGTAGGCGCTGTCCTCGAAGATGTCCCAGCCGCCGAACACGAGGTCGTCGAGGCCGGCGAGCGGTACGAACTCGGTGATCTTGGGCGTGCGATTGTCGGTACGCTTGCCGAGGCGGATGGTGCCCATCTGGGTCATCGACCCGATCGGCTTTGCATGGCCGCGGCGAATCGATTCCACACCGGCGATGAAGGTGGTGGCAACAGCGCCCATGCCCGGCAATAGGACGCCGAGCTTCCCCTTCGCCGGACGGATGTCAGCTTTTTTGGTAATAGGACTCATGGAGGCGGACCTTAAGCAAGCGGCCTGCCGACGTCAAGTTCGCGATTTCACAAAATGAATGTGGTGGAATTTCAACACTTCGCCCATCTCATGGGGCAGCTTCTGACACATGTGGGATGGCGCCTTGACCCTACGTTATGGGCGTGGTAGATCCCCACGCTTTCCAAACGACACAGGTGGTCGGAGGCGAAATGCGTCCGCCGATGAGGGCCACCGAGGAAGACGCGCAGGAGCTTTACAATGGAAACCATGCAGCAAGCCACCAACGAACCACCCATTTCGATGCGTCAGCTGTTGGAGGCCGGGGTTCACTTCGGCCACCAGACCAAGCGTTGGAACCCCAAGATGCGCCCGTTCATCTTCGGCGCGCGTAACGGCATCCACATCATCGACCTGCAGCACACGGTCAAGCTGTTCAACAAGGCCTACCAGTTCGTCGTCAACACCGTCGCTTCGGGCTCGCCGGTCCTCTTCGTCGGCACCAAGAAGCAGGCGCAGGAAGTCATTCAGGAAGAGGCCAAGCGCTCGGGTCAGTACCACGTGACCAACCGCTGGCTCGGCGGCACCTTGACCAACTTCAAGACGGTCAAGGGCTCGATCGAGCGCCTCCGCTCCATCGAGAAGATGGCGGAAGACGGCACCTTCGAGCGCCTCAACAAGAAGGAAGTGCTCGGCCTCGAGCGCGAGCGCGTCAAGCTGGAGAAGACGCTGGGCGGCATCAAGGCGATGAGCGGCCTGCCGGGCGCGGTGTTCATCATCGACCCGAAGAAGGAGCACATCGCCGTCGAGGAAGCGCGCAAGCTCGAGATTCCGATCATCGCCATCACCGACACCAACTGCGATCCGGACCTCATCGACTACGTCATCCCCGGCAACGACGACGCCATCCGCGCCATCAAGCTCTTCACGAGCAAGGTTGCCGATGCTTGCATCGCCGGCGGCCGTCTCGCCACCACCCGTGCGGTCTCCGATCGCCGCGGTCGTGACGAAGGCGAAGAGAAGCCCGAGACCATCCGCGTCTCGTCGGGCGGCGACGGCCCCAAGGTCGAAATCGCCTCGCGTCGCGCAGGTGCGACGCGTCCGGCCCCCGAGGCTTCGGTCTCGCCGGATGAAGGACGCGAGCGCGAGGGCCAGGAGTAAGCCATGGCCGCTGAAATTACTCCGGCAATGATCAAGGACCTGCGCGAGCGCACCGGCGCCGGCATGGCCGACTGCAAGAAGGCGCTGACCGAGACCGACGCCAACATGGAGCTCGCCTCCGAGTACCTTCGCAAGAAGGGCCTCGCGGCGGCCGCCAAGAAGTCGGGGCGCATTGCCACCGAGGGCGCGATCACGTCGTACATCCATAATGGACGCGTGGGCGTGTTGCTCGAGGTCAACTGCGAGACCGACTTCGTCGCCAAGACGGACGACTTCCAGCGCTTCTTGAAGGACGTGGCGATGCACATCGCCGGCGCCCACCCCGCTCCGCTCTACGTCACCGACGCCGAGGTCGACCCGACCGCCATGGCGAAGGAGCGGGAGATCATGAAGGCCAAGGCCATCGAGCAGGGCAAGAAGGCGGAGATCGTCGACAAGATCGTCGAGGGTCAGGTGGCCAAGTGGAAGAAGGACGTGTGCCTTCTCGACCAGGTCTGGGTGCGCGATCCCGAGGGCAAGAAGACGATCGGCACGCTCTTGACCGAGCTCGTGGCCAAGCTCGGCGAGAACATCAAGGTCCGCCGCTTCCAGCGCTGGGAGCTGGGCGAGGGCCTCGAGAAGAAGAAGGACGATTTCGCCGCCGAAGTCGCCAAGCAAGCCGGCCTGTAATCAGGCCCTCCATCCTCTAGACTCCAACCCTTCGATCCCCTACTCTCCCATGCTCATGGGAGAGCCCACACCTCGCTTCAAGCGCATCCTACTCAAGCTCTCGGGCGAAGCGCTCATGGGCGACGGTGGATTCGGCATCGATCCGGACACGCTCGAGCGCATCGCCTCGGAAATCGCGGAGGTGCGCGCGCAAGGCGTCGAAGTCGCGATCGTCATCGGCGGCGGCAACATCTTTCGCGGTATCGCCGGGTCGGCGCGCGGCATGGACCGCGCGAGCGCCGATTACATGGGCATGCTGGCGACGGTGCTCAACTCGCTGGCGCTGCAGGACGCGCTCGAGCGGGCCAACGTCACCACGCGCGTGCTCTCGGCCATCGCGATGCAGGAGCTCTGCGAGCCCTACATCCGGCGGCGCGCTGTCAGGCACCTCGAGAAGGGGCGCGTGGTCATCTTCGCGGCCGGCACCGGCAACCCCTATTTCACGACCGACACGGCGGCGTCGCTGCGCGCGATGGAGATCCACGCCGAGGTGCTCATGAAGGCGACCAAGGTCGACGGCATCTACGACAAAGATCCGGTCAAGCATCCCGATGCGCGGCGCTTTCACCGCCTCACCTACCTCGAGGTGCTGCAGCAGAACCTCAAGGTCATGGACTCGACAGCGACCGCGCTGTGCCGTGACAACAAGCTGGCCATCGTCGTCTTCGACCTGCATACGCCCGGTAACATCGGGCGCGTGGTGGCCGGCGAATCGATCGGAACGCTGGTGACAGACGAGGAGAACCGTCCATGGTGAACGACATCGTCAAGGACCTCGAGGGCAGCGTCGCCAAGGCGCACGAGTCCCTCAAGCGCGAGCTGGCCAAGGTGCGCACCGGCCGCGCCAATCTGGCGCTGCTCGACGGTGTACGCGTCGACTACTACGGCACGCCCACGCCGCTCAATCAGGTCGCGTCACTGTCGACGCCCGACGCGCGGCTCATCATGATCAAGCCGTGGGAGAAGAAGCTCATCCCGGCGATCGAGGATTCGATCCGCAAGGGGGAGCTCGGCGTCAACCCGAACAGCGACGGCGAAGTGGTGCGCATTCCGATTCCCTCGCTCACCGAGGAGCGCCGCCGCGAGCTGACCAAGGTCATCAAGCGCATGGGCGAGGACGCGCGCGTCGCGATTCGCAATCAGCGTCGCGATGCCAACGAGCTGCTCAAGGAATACCAGGCCTCGGGCGACATCACCGAGGACGATCACCAGAAGGGCCAGAAGCTGGTCCAGGGCGTGATCGACAAAGGCATCGAAAAGGTCGACGATCTGGTCGGAAAAAAAGAAGCCGAGATCATGGAGGTCTAGCCCTCCCCGTCGGGCTCCGCCTCATGCACAACCCGGTTCGCTTCGGTAAATATGACCTTCTGGCGCTGCTGGCCACCGGCGGCATGGCCGAGATCTGGCTGGCCCGCGTCTCCGGGATGGCCGGCTTCGAGAAGCTGGTGGTCATCAAGCGGCTGCTCGACAAGCTCGCCATCGATCACGAGTACGTCGAGATGTTCCTCGACGAGGCGCGCATCAATGCGCGGCTCACGCACTCGCACATCGTCCAGGTGTTGGAGCTCGGGCAGGTCGAGGGCAAGTACTTCATGGTGATGGAGTACGTGCCGGGGTTGACGGTGTCGCAGGTCGGCAAGCGCGCGACCAAGGCGCTCGGCGAGGTGCCGCAGGCGGTGGCGTGCGGCGTGGTGGCGCAGGCGTGCAGTGGGCTGCACTACGCGCACGAGAAGGCTCTGCCCGACGGGACGCCGCTCGACATCATCCACCGCGACGTGTCGCCGCAGAACTTGATCGTGACGTTCGAGGGGCTGGTCAAGGTGCTCGACTTCGGGATCGCCAAGGCGCACGGGCGGCAGTCGCAGACCCGCACGGGCCTGGTGAAGGGCAAGTTTTCGTACATGTCGCCCGAGCAGTGCCTGGGGCAGTCGCTCGATCGACGGACCGACGTGTTCGCGCTCGGGATCGTGCTGTTCGAGCTGTGCACGGCGCGGCGGCTGTTCAAGCGTGGGTCGACCTACGAGACGTACACGGCCATCAGCAACGCCGACGTGCCGGCGCCGCGGACGCTGAACGACAAGATCCACGAAGAGGTCGAGGCGGTCATCGTCAAGGCGCTGCAGAAAAACCCCGACCATCGCTTCGCGACCGCCGACGACATGCAGGAGGCGCTCGAGAAGGCGATGCGTTCGGCCGGGCTGCAGGGAACGGCGCTGCATCTGGCCAAGTTCATGCGCTCGGCGTTCGGCGCCGAGGAGCAGGAGCAGCAACGCCTCTTGTCGCAGGCGCAGCGTGGGGAGCTGGGCAGCGCAGCCGAGGCGGTGCAGGTCTCGCCGGTGGCAGCGGCGGCGGCGGCGGAGACGGCGGCCAACTACGTCGCGCAGGACGAGCGCACGTCGGTGGATCTGTTGCCGCCGCTCGGAGAAGACTCGGGGCGCAACTGGAAGTCGGACCTCGACGGCGACGAGGTGGAAGATCACGATCCGCTCTTCGACATGAAGACGACGACGATGCCGCCGCCGCCACCGGCGTCGTCGCAGGCGAACACCGAGCCGCGTGGCGTGCCGGCGCTGGGCGGATCGATCCCGACGATCTATTACTTCTTGGCGTTCTCGTCGGTGGTGCTGATCGTGCTCATCGCCTGGCTGATCGCGCGCTGAGCGACGAGCTCGCTCACTAAAGCGGCCAGCCGTTAGCCGCGGCGCCGCTCGGTGCGCGTCAGCGCCGCCAACGCCCGGCCCGTGTGCGAGGCGCGGCAGGCGGCCACTTCGTCGGGCGTGCCGGCGCAGACCAGCTCGCCGCCGCCGACACCGCCTTCGGGACCGAGGTCGACGAGCCAATCGGC
This sequence comes from Myxococcales bacterium, assembly GCA_028287105.1. Classification (GTDB taxonomy): domain Bacteria; phylum Myxococcota_A; class Polyangia; order Palsa-1104; family Palsa-1104; genus JAQBQH01. The sequence continues at coordinate 26,659 of JAQBQH010000396.1, read as the reverse complement.
GCGCCGGATGAAGTCGAGGTTGTGCTCGATGGCGACGACGGTGTGGCCGGCGTCGAGCAATTTACCGAGCGCGCCGAGCAGCACCTCGACGTCGCTGCCGTGGAGCCCGGTGGTCGGCTCGTCGAGGAGGAAGAGCGTCGGACCGGCGCCCGGCGTGAGATGGCCGGCGAGCTTGATACGCTGGGACTCGCCGCCGGAGAGCGTCGCGGTCGGCTGACCGAGCTTGAGGTAGCCGAGACCGACGTCGCGAAACGGCGTCAGGCGCGCGACCAGCTTCTTGTCGCCGGCGAAGCGGTCGAGCGCCTCGTCGACGGTGAGCTCGAGACAGTCGAGGATCGAGAGGCCCTTCCATTTGACGCCGAGGACCTTGTCGCCGAAGCGGCGGCCGTCGCAGGCGTCGCAGCTGACGGTGACGTCGGCCAAAAAGTGCATCTCGAGCGTGACGGTGCCGTGGCCGCAGCAGACCTCGCAGCGCCCGCCGCCCTTCTCGGCGCTGACGTTGAACGAGAAGGCGCCCGCGGTCAGACCGAGACGCTCGGCTTCGGTGCACTTGGAGAAGCGCTGGCGCAGCTCGTCCATCGCCTTCAGGTAGGTCGCGGGATTCGAGCGCGAGGAGCGGGCCAGCGGCGACTGATCGACGAGGATCACGTCGCTGAACGCGCCGAGCCCCTCGACCTTTGCGCAGCCGCCGACGAAGTCGACCGGCTGGCCGCGCATGCGCTGGGCGTTGCCGTACAAGACGTCGACGAGGAGCGACGACTTGCCCGAGCCGCTGACGCCGGTCAGGCAAGAGAAGCGCCCGATTGGCAGCGTCACGTCGACGCCCTTCAAGTTGTGCGCGCGCGCGCCGTGAATGGTCAGCCACGACGGCTCTTCCCCGCGCGCGTGCGCCGACGAGATGGGACCCTGCGGCCGCTCGCGCCCGCGCAGGAACTGCGCCGTCGAGCTACCTTCGGCGCGCGACCGTACGAGCTCCTCGTAGCGGCCGGCAAAGACCAGCTCGCCGCCGCGCGCGCCGGCGCCGGGCCCGAGATCGAGGACCCAGTCGGCCTCGCGCATGATGTCGGCGTCATGCTCGACGACGACGACGGTGTTGCCGCGCGCCACCAGCTTCTTGAGCACGCGGATCAGGCGGTGGGTGTCGCGCGGGTGCAGCCCCACCGACGGCTCGTCGAGGACGTAGAGCGTGCCGGTAAGCTGCGCACCGAGCGCCGAGGCCAGCGCGATGCGCTGCGCCTCTCCGCCCGAGAGCGTGCGCGCCTGACGAATGAGCGAGAGGTAGCCGACGCCGACCTCCTCGAGATACGAAAGCCGCGACTCCAGCTCGCGCAAGATCGGCGCCGCCGTCGCGCGCGCCTGCTTGCGCAGTGCGAGCCCGTCGAGAAACGCGGGCAGCTCGCCGACCGGCATCGACTCCAGCTCGGCGATGGTGCGCTCGCCCACGCGCACCGCGAGCGCCTCCTGACGCAGGCGCGTCCCCTTGCAATCGGGGCACTCGTCGTAGCCGCGGTAGCGCGCCAGCAGCACGCGCACGTGCATCTTGTACTTCTTGGTCTCCAGATACTTCCACAGCCCGCGCACGCCGTACCACTGGCCGCGCCGCCACCCGCCCGCCTGATAGCCGTGATCGCCGTCGATGACCCAGCGCCGCTCGCGCTCGTCGAGCTCACACCACGGCACGTCGAGCCGCACCCGATGCTTCTTCGACAGCTTCTTCAGATCGTCCTGACACTCGAGGTTCGACTTGGTCTGAAACAGCGCGATGGCGCCCTCGGCGAGCGTCTTGCGCCCGTCGGGGACGACCTTCTCCAGATCGATGCCGATGACGCGCCCGAAGCCCTGGCAGGTCTCGCACGCCCCGAGCGGCGAGTTGTACGAGAACAGCGCCGGCTCGGGCGCGCGCAGCGCCGTGCCGCATTCGCTGCACGAGAAGCCTTCGTCGAACTTGTGAACCGCGCCGCCCTCGACGTGCACCTCGGCGCGCCCACCGCCGAGCGCGAACGCCGAGTAGAGCGCGTCGGCCAGCCGGCCGCGATCGTCGAGCGCGATCTTCATGCGATCGATGCACAGCGGCAGCGAGCGCATCTGCGCCGTGTCGAGCGACTCGATCTCGACGATTTTTCCGTCGACGAACAGGCGGTGGTAGCCATTGCGCAACAGCTCCGGCAGCGCAATCGAGGAGCGCGCCACCACGTGCACGCGCTGACCATCGGCGTCGGCCAGGACGCGGTCGGCCGCCACCTGCGCGGTGTCGCGTGCGACCTTGACGTCGCACTTCGGGCAGTGCACCTCGCCGACGCGCGCGTAAAGGAGCCGCAGGTAGTCGCTGATCTCGGTGACCGTCCCCACCGTCGAGCGCGCGTTGCGCACTCCGTTGCGCTGCTCGATGGCGATGGACGGCGGTACGCCGGTGACGCTGTCGACGTCGGGGCGCTGCATGCGCTCGAGGAACTGCCGCGCATAGGTCGACATCGACTCGACGTAGCGGCGCTGCCCTTCTGCGTACAGCGTGTCGAACGCCAGCGACGACTTACCCGAGCCGCTGACGCCCGTCACCACCGTCATGACGCCGCGCGGAATGGCGACGTGCACATTCTTCAGGTTGTGCGTGCGTGCGCCCTCGATGTGGATCTCTTGCGCCACCCTACTCCGCTTCTTCGATCCCGCCCTTTTTGCCAGGCGCGAACACCGCGCGCGCGAGCTCCTGCTGCTTGATGGCGACCCGCACCACCACGCCCGGCGCCTTCAACACTGCCTCCTTCAGGAAGAGATGATAGTTCTTCACTTCCTTCTCGTCGGGCGGCGCGCCTTGCGCCTTCTTCGACGGCGTCCCCGTCACCAGCCGAATCTGCTCCTTCGGCTGCAGGATGAAGCCGGGATCGAGCGTGCCGAGCGGGTGCGGCCGATCGGTCGCGCGCCGTGCGACGGTGAGGTCACCCTTGTGGACGGCCACGACGTTCGGCCCGGTGTTCTCGAGCAGCATCCACTCGTCGTTCAGCATGTCGGGGGACTTCGGTTTGTGCAGCTCTTTGAACACCAACGCCATCATTCACCTCGCATCTCGAGGAACGGTTGATCGGCAGCGACTACTTCACCGATGCGCGCGGCATGCTCGACGCCGGCGACGTGCAGCCGCGTCAACAGCTCGCCGGCCACGGCGCCGTCGACGGCAATGAGCAAGCCACCCGACGTTTGCGGATCATGAACCAATTCGTCCCAGAACTTCGACAGCGTGCCGCGCAGCCGCGACGCGCCGTGCGCCCGGTTGGGCTTCGTCGACCCGGTCGTGACGCCGGCCTCGACCATCTCGCACACGCGCGCATAGAGCGGCAGCGAGGGCAAATCGACGCGGAGCGACACGCCGGCCGCCATGCCGAGCGCGTGTCCGACCAGGCCGAAGCCGGTCACGTCCGTCATCGCGTGCACCGCCGGCAGCATCGCCGTCGCCACCTCGGCCGCGGCGCGATTGAGCCGCGCCAGCACCTCCAGCGTCGGGCGCGCGTCCTCGTCGCTGATGGCGCCCTTGCGCAGACCGTTGATGATCAGCCCCGAGCCGAGCGGCTTGGTCAGGATGAGCGCGTCGCCGGGTCGCGCGCCGACATTGCGCACGATCATCGCCGGATCGACGACGCCCGTCACCGAGAGCCCATAGAAGAGCTCCTCGCCGCGCACCGTGTGGCCGCCGAGGACGAACGCACCGGCCTCGCCCACCTTGTCCTGCCCGCCGGCGAGGATCTCCGTCGCTGCCGCGGACTCCAGCGCCTTGGGGAACATGCACAGCGCCAGCGCCGTCAGCGGCCGTCCGCCCATCGCGTACACGTCGCTGAGCGCGTTGGCCGCGGCGATCTGCCCGTAGAGCCGCGCGTCGTCGGACGGCGGCGTGATGAAGTCGGCGGTGACCACGATGGCTTGTCGGTCGTTCAATCGATACACGCCCGCGTCGTCGGACGTCTCCGTGCCGACCAGCAGCGAGGCATGCGCCGGCTGCTGTAATTGCGCCATGATCGCTCGTAGGTCGCCCGGACCTACTTTCGCCGCTCAACCGCCCGAGCTGGCGAACTGTGTGAGTCTCATCTCGACCGCGTAAGCTAGCACATGATATGGAGCGTCAATGGCCAAGCTGAACATCGAGCAAGCGCACTCTCTCCCCCTCGACGAGGTCAGGAAGCGGCTGGAGGAGCTGGCGAATCGCCTCTCCGCGAAGTACGGCATCGACGCCAAGTGGACCTCCGACGTGGAGGCCACGCTGAAGCGCACGGGCGTCTCGGGTACGATCAAGGTCGCCGCCGACAAGGTCGCCGTGATGCTCGATCTATCGTTCGCGCTCTTGCCGATGAAGGGCAAGATCCTGGACCGCATTCAGCGCGAGCTGACCGCGGCGCTGGCCTAGCGGCGCGCGCCGCTAGGTGACGATCAGATAGACCGCGTCGTCTACGACGCGGATGTTGCAGCGAGCCTCGTCGAGCAGTCGCGCGGGCGAATCCTCCATCCACACGTCGAACTCGAGCCCACCGTGCGTGCAGGTGTGGCTGGTGTCGCCGCCCAACGGCGTGCGCCGCTGCGCGTGCGAGGTCGAGGCGAAGAAGCGCCCGTCGCGGTTGTAGATGGTGAACGAGCGGCCGGCGACCTCGACCACCTTCCCCTTGCCCGGCGGGAGCTCGTGCACTTCGGCGATGCGGATGGTGGACGACATGGCCGCACCTCGTGCCAGCTTCGTGCCAGGGTCGTCACCCGACGCGCTGCAGCGACGGCGGGCATCTACCGCCGCCCTGCGCCACGCGTGGAACAGTCGTTCCAATTCGTGGAACCGCAGCTCCTCAAATGCAGGTAAACCCGGCGGATCGACGCTTGCACCGACCGCGCGACGTGCAGCGTCGAGACGAGATCGAGTTCCAGGGTTTCATGCGCGCCATCGCCGATACCGGCGTGCACCTCGTGTGCGCCGCGGGCCCGGCAGGCGTGGCGGCAGGAGCGCTCCTGGCCAGGGCCATGCGTCGCGCCAACGTCTTCGTCGCCGGGATGACCGTCCTCAGCTACGGCGAGCGCGTCGATTCGCCGGCCTGGCGCACGTGGCTGTCGGACACTCCGGCGCTCCTCTTCGTCGGGCTCGGCGTCACGCGTCCGCTCTACGACGACAAGCCGCAGCTCGAGATCGACGCCGCCTCGGGAGACCCGCTGGCCGCGCGCGCCTACCGCCTGGCCGAGACGCTGGTACACCTCGGCGACTCGACCTGGTGCGCCGCCGTCGGCCTCGTCGACGACGACGTGCCGCATGTGCTGGTGGAGCGCGCCCTCGGCCGCCACTCGCGCGACGAGCTACGAGACATCGCCGAGCTACTCGATGCCGGCGCCCGCGGCCCCGACCCGGCGTCGGAGTCGCTCATGGCGCTCGAGATGCTCTCGGCGGCGCTCGATCCGCGTCGCTTCGTCGAGAGCGTGCCGGGCCAGCTATTGAAGCGAACCCGCGCGCTGGTGCGCTCCGAGCTGGCGCGCGCCTCGCGCATCCGCCCGCGCCCCGGCTTCGGCGCCATCGTCGTCGAATACGAGAGCCGCTGCTACCTCGAAGATCTGGTCGCCGCGCGCTGGCGCGGCCTCCGTCCGGGGACCGCGGTGCTCGTCGCCAATTGGGGCGGCGTCGACGGTGTAGTGTCCGTGACAGCCCGCGCCGTCATCCCCGAAGCGCTCGACCGCCTCCGCGCCACCCTCGGCGACAACGACCACGCGCTGCTCTCGCCGGAGGCCTGGGATCAGCTCCGCACCCGTCTCGGCGTCGCCCCCGCGATCATCGAACGACTCGGCGCTGCCGTCGGTGCGCCGACGCTGATGAACTAGTGTAAACTTGCCGTTTCGGCGGCATGCGCGACGTCCTCACATTCGGCCTGGTCGCTTTTTCGGCGATCTTTTTCGTGGTCGACCCCTTCGCCGTCTTGCCGATCTTCCTGGCGATGACCGCCAACGAGTCGCGCGCCCAGAAGCGCGCCACCGCGTTGCGCGCCGCCATCACCTGCGGCATCACGCTCACCGTCTTCGCCGCGGCCGGCACGCTCATCTTCCGCTTCTTCGGCATCACGCTCGGCGCCTTCAAGATCGCCGGTGGCGTGCTGCTCTTCCTCGTCGCGCTCGACATGATGCAGGCGCGCCAGTCGCGCACCCGCTCGACGCCCGAGGAGGAGCAGGAGGGCATCGAGAAAGCGGACGTCGCCATCATCCCGCTCGCCATCCCGCTGCTCTCGGGCCCCGGCTCGATCGCGACGGTGATGGTGCTCATGTCGAAGCACCAGCAGTTCGTCTACACGATTCCGGTGTTCGCCTCGATCCTCTTGACCACGCTCATCACCTGGTTGGTCTTGCGCGGGGCGGGCTGGCTCGAGCAGCGGCTGTCCAAGACGTTCATGAACGTGGTCATGCGCGTCATGGGGCTCATCCTGGCCGCGATCTCCGTCGAGTTCGTCATCTCGGGCATCAAAGATGTCCTGCCGATGATGCACTCATGACGTTCGCGGCGACCTTCGTCGCCATCTCGGTGGCGGCCGGCGTGCGCTGCTAGTACGCCGACATCTCCGGGCGCGCCTCGACGTCGAGCTCCTGCGATGACGTGACGCAAGCGCGCCACGCGTCGAGCAGCGCCGTCGCTTTCTCCGCCCCGACCACGCTGCTCACCGCCTGCAGCAACGTCGGCGCCGCCTTCACCACCGCCACCGACGGCGCCAGCCAGAACGACAGCGTGCGCCCCGATCCGTAGCTACTGAAGTAGGTGCGCCGCTCGACCGGATACTGCGCCTTCTTCAGCGCCTCGGCGATCGGCTTCCACGCCGCCTCGTAGTCCGCCGTCGGCTTGACGTCCTCGATCACCACCTGCACCGCCTCGGTCAGCCGCCTGCCCGTCGGCAGATACGACAGTCCCGGCGCCTCGCTCCAGATCTCGCTCGCGTGCGGGAAGGTCAGCCCGTCGTCGCTGAGCCGGTCGTACTCGTCGGTCAGCGACTTGTCGATCTTCGCGAGCGCGCGCACGCGATCGGCGCGCACGCGATCGAGCTCCGCGAACCGACCGAACGACAGCACCGAGTAATAGGTGTGCGCCCCGATCTTCAGATAGAGCCCGCGTCGATCGCTCAGCCCGCGCGCGCGGAGGAGCTGCGCGAACGACAGCCGCGCCGCTTCGAACTGCGCCACTTTTTCGGGAACGAGGGTATCGACGTGAACGGCAAGACGCACCGGCGGCGGTTGCGACGACGCGCAGCCGGCCGCCAGCGTCAGCGCAATCGCTATCCGCCCTGCTTGGCTCCGCACTCGCCGCAGAACTTCGTGCCGGGGTTCATCGGCTTGCCGCACTCGGAGCAGAACGCCTTCTTCTCCGCGAGCGCCTCACCACACTCGGCGCAGAACTTTCCGGGCGCCGTCTTCTGACCGCACTTGCCGCAGGTGACCTGGCCGACGCCGCCCGCGGGCGCGGTCGGCTGCTGCGGTGCCTGCGGCTGCTGGTTCTGCTGGTTGGCGTTCTGCTGAAACATCGCCGCCATGCCCATGCCGACCCCGAGCCCGGCGCCGCCGAGCATCGGATTGCTGCCGCCGCCGTCGCCGCCACCCTTGGCCATGCCCTCGCCCGCGCCCATCATCGCCTTGCCGGCCGCGAGCTGCTGGAACCCCTGCATACCGCCCGCCATGCGAATCTGCGCGGCGTCCTTGTAGAGCTGCTTGAGCTGAACCTCGTCCTCTTCCTTGATGGCGACGACGAAGTTGCCCATGCGAACGACCTTCATGCCGTACGACTCGAGATGCGGCTTGGTCCCCGCAATCACGAGCTGCTCGATCTCTTCGGTGAGCGCGCCCGACGTGACGTGCAAGAGCGGGATGTTCTGCTTCACCATCATCTCGGCGATGCGATCGCGGATGACCTTGAGCAGCTGATTCTTGAACCAGCCCGTGAACTCGTCGTCGCTCGACCACGACCGCTGCCCGAAGAAGCCGATGACCTTCATCGGGTCCTCGACCTGGATCGAGAAGTCACCGTGCACCATCGTACCGATGGCCATGCCCGACTTCGGATCCTCGACGTCGCCGATGCGCCCGCCGAACTGAATCCCGCCGACTTCACGCAGCTGGATGAACCACACCTCGGCCATGAGGACGTTGCCGCTGGTGAACTTGTCCATCAGCACCGACAGAAACGGGATGTTCTGCGTCTCCAGCGTGTGGCGCCCGGCGTCGAGCCGACCGACGAACTTGCCATCCTTGTAGAAGAGGGCGCACTCGTCTTGTCCGACGGTGATCTGCGCCTTCATCGGGATGGTGCGGTCGGGCCACTTGTACACGATGAGGTCTTTGGCCTCGTCCGGTCGCGCAATGAACATCTCCTGCGCGCCCTTCTTTACGAAATCGAACAGACCCATGGTCTCCCCTCCCGTGTCCCTATCGTTCGTGGCGTGCTTGCGTTGCGGCCAGGCTCGGCATGATACTACGGGGCCCGAGGCAAAACCATGGCCACCGGCGACGTGGAAAAAGCGGTTAAAGCGCAGCGCTTCAAATGCTCCGACTGTTCGGCCGAGATGAAATTCGACGCCGGCACCGGCAAGCTCAAGTGCGACCATTGCGGCACCACCCGTGAAGTTCCCACGGGTACTGGAACGGTCGTCGAATACGATTTCTTCCAAGGTCTGACGCAGGCTCCCAAAGGGCTCGGCGCCGGCGGCGCCACGCGCGCCTCCAAGTGTCAGGAATGCGGCGCCAACGTCGTGTTCGCCGACGGTGTGGTCGCCGCCAGGTGCACCTTCTGCGGCTCCGCCAAAGTGCTCGAGCAAGCCGAGAATCAGAACGCCATCCGTCCCGAGTCGCTGCTCCCGTTCGCCGTCGATAAGAAGCGCGCCAACCAGGCGTTCGGCGACTGGCTGGGCAAGCTCTGGTTCCGCCCGAGCGACCTGAAGCAAATGGCCAAGGTGCAGGAGGTCGCCGGCGTCTACGTGCCCTTCTGGACCTACGACGCCCACGTCGAGTCGTCGTGGACCGCCGAGGCCGGCTATCATTATTATGAGTCCGAGGAGTACACGACGCAGGAGGCCGGCCAGGAGGTCGTCAAGCAGCGCCAGGTGCAGCGCACCCGCTGGGAACGCGCTTGGGGCCATCGTGCCGACGAGTTCGACGACGTCCTCGTATGCGCCTCGGTCGGTCTGCCGCGCGAGCTGGCCGACCAATTCGGCACCTTCGAGACCACGTCGCTCGTGCCCTACTCGCCGGGGTTTCTCGCCGGCTGGCGCGCCGAGGAGTACGCCGTCGACCTATCGCAGGGGTTCACCTTCGCGCAGGGCAAGATGGAGCGCGAGCAGGAGAAGCGCTGCGCCCACGACGTGCCCGGCGACACCCAGCGCTCCCTGCGCGTCGACAACACGTTCAGCGCCATCACCTTCAAGCATGTCTTGTTGCCGGTGTGGATCGCGGCCTATCGTTACAACAATCAGATCTTCCGCTTCCTCGTGAACGGGCAGACCGGCGAGGTCGTTGGCAAGGCCCCGTGGAGCTGGATCAAGATCGCGATGTTCGCGATCACATTGATCGCCACGGCGTTCATCCTCTACTACTTGTTCGGGAGAAATCGGTGAAGGACGTCGTCGGCAAGAAAGTCATTCGCGTGGTCGCAGCCGTCGTGGAGAATGACGGGCTGTACTTGATCACGCAGCGTCGCGAATCGGCGCAGCTCCCGCTGTTGTGGGAGTTCCCCGGCGGCAAGGTCGAAACAGACGAAGCGGACGAAGACGCGCTTCGTCGCGAGCTGCGCGAGCGACTCGACGCCGAGGCCACGATCGGCCGCAAGCTCGGCGAGAAGGTGCACGAATACGACGGCTATCGCGTCGCGCTCGCGCTCTATCAGGCGACGCTGCTCGAGGGAAAACCGCTGCACGCCAAGCGCGTGCGCGATTTTCGCTGGGTGTCGTCAGCGGATTTCGATAAATATCCATTCCCCGATGCCGATCAGCAGACGATGGATCAGCTTCTCGGGTTCTCGCGTTAGCTTGTAGGAGATCATGTCCAAGAAAAAAGCAGAGCCGACGTCGCTGGGTGAAGTCACCGCGGGCCATTTCAAGAGCTCCATCGAGGGGCTGACGCGGTTGGCGTCGCAGCATCCGTCGGTGCGGCACATCCTCGATATCCTGACCCGGCTGCGCGAGCGGCCCTACGCCACCAACGCCATCGTCCGCGGCGAGCCCGGCACCGGCAAAGAAGGGCTCGCGCACACGCTGCACGAGCTGATGCACCCGGACGGCGCGCCGCTGGTGAGCGTCTCGACGGCGGGACGGCCCGAGGAGTCGGTGGCGCTCGAGCTCTTCGGCGCCTGGCCGCGCCACAAGGGCGATCGCCCCGTCGACGGCGCCGTGGCCCACGCCGACGGCGGCACGCTGGTGCTCGACGAGGTCATCGGCCTCTCACCGGCGCTGCAGCGTCGCCTGCTCGATCTGGTCAAGCGCGGGCGCTATCACCGCGAGTTCGAAGACCGCGAGCGTCCGGCGCAGGTCAACGTGGTCGTCATCACCGACGGCAATCTCAACGGCGAAGTGCAGGCGGGGCGATTCCGTCACGATCTCTTCCACAAGCTCGGGCGCCTCGACCTGGTGCTGCCGCCCTTGCGCGAGCGGCCCGAGGACATCCCCGGCGCGGCGCGCTGGATGGCCAATCGCGTGCGGCTCGACCGCGGAATGGCCGCGAACGTGGAGCTGGAAGGCGGCGACGTGCCGCCCGACTCGATCATGATCAAGCGCGACGCGATCGACATGCTGCGTTCGCATCGCTGGCCGGGCAATTTCCGCGAGCTGGAGATCGTCGTCGAGCGCGCCCTCATGCTCTACGGCGACGGCAAGCAGGTGAGCGGCGTCGACGTGCAGAAGGCGCTCGCCGAACCGACGTGACCCCGGAGGCGTGACGGCGGCGATGTCCGACCCGCGCAAGATTGCAGCTCGCGTTGCGCGCGACCTCGGCTCGCCCGCGCTCGTCGATGCGCTCTCGTCGCTGCCGCAAAGCGAGCTGACCTCGCTCCTCCTCGAAGTCTTCCGACGGCGCTCCCGCACGCGCACCACGACCGACCTGGCGGCGCAGTACGCGCGCGTCGCGGCGTGCAGGCCCTCGCCCACCGACGCACGCCCCACCTCTTCCATCGAGGCTCATGCCTTCGCCGCGGCCGCCGCCTTCGAAGCGGTGGCGCTCTCGCCGGTGGCCCCGCTCGGCGTCAACACGGTCCTCGGCCAGATCGATCAGAACTCGTCACTCGGCGCGCTGCGCGCCTTCGAGGTGCTGGCCGATCCGACGACGGTGATGGCGCTCGAGAGCGCCCGGCGACGGAAAGGCCAGCCCGACGTCGAGGTGAGGTTGTGCGCGGCCGCGCGCATGTTGCGCATGCAGCCCTTCGACAACCCAGCCTTCTCGCCGCACTTCGCGCTCTTCGCGCTGACGACGGCCGGTCGCGATCGCGGCGACAACGCGTTCGAGCTGGCCGCGCTCGACGAGCAGCTGCGCGTGCATGCCGCCCTCTTCGGCCGCCTCGCCACCGACGGCTACCGCTTCGCCGACATTCGCGTCGAAGTCGCCGACACGGTCCGCGACCGCGCCGGAGAGCGCCGCCTCGCCGGCGTCGAGTCTCGGCTCTTCCCGCCCTTGCGCCGCGACTTTCCGGCGATCACCTTCGCGCTCGATCCGGCGCGCACCCACGCCATGAGCTACTACCGCGGGCTCTGTCTGCACACGCTCGCGCGCGACCAGCGCGGCGAGCTCCAGCAAATTGGCGACGGCGGCTTCGTCGACTGGACCCAGCGGCTCTCGTCGAACGGCAAGGAGCGCCTGCTCGTCTCGGGCGTCGGTACCGAGCTCTTCGTCCGCTGCTTCCGCTGACGACTACGAGCGCGCGACCATCGAGCCGGGCAAGAAGCCGACGTACTTACCGTCGACGAACAGCAGCGTCATCAGCTTCCGCCCCTCGTCGTCCTCACGCGCCGCGATGGTCACCACCGCCGCCGCCCCGGCGATCTCCTGCAGCATCGTGAGATAGCGCCTGAGGTTCGGCGGCGCGCCTTCGGTGGGTCCCCCGCGCAGCCCGATCACCATCGGATTTTCGTAGCTGTCGACGAAGCGCCAGCCGCGCGGCAGCAAGATCTCGATGAGCGAGCGCAACGAGCGCAGCGCCCGCTCGGCCGCGTCGGCGCCGAAATTTCCACGCGCCAACTCGACGAAGCCGCGCGCCAGGAGCTGCTCGCGCGCCTCCGCGTCGCTGCCCGCCGTCCCCTGCATCAGCTGCATGAGCCGATAGCGCGGCCAATCGACCCGTGCACGCACGTCGTCGCCGGCGAGGAGCCCGTCGAGAAACGCGCGCGCGTCGTCGTGCGCAGCCCGGGCCGCCGTCATCGCGCGTCGACCACGCCGACGAGCAGGTTGCCCACGAACACCAGCGTCACGCGCCGGCCGCCGTCAAAGGTCAGCTCGCGCGCCCCTTCGAGCGACTCGGCTGCCAGCGTCTGCAGGCGCGCCAGCGACGGTGAAGTCCCCTGCCCGGGCCCGCGCCGCCAGCGCGCCAGCGTCGCGTTCATGAACCCGGTCCTGATCCGCGGCGGCAAGGTCCCCGCCGCCACTTCGGCCAACCGCGCGCGCACTCCCGACACCGCGCCGTCGACGAACTTCGCCGTCGGCCGCGGCTCCGCCTCGAGCCGCGACAGCACCTCCGCCGCCTGCGTCTCGTCGCCCGCGCGCTGCAGCCCGTCGAAGGTGCGCCAGCGCGCCCAATCGACCATGGTCTTCAAGCGCAGCTCGTCGCCGTGCGTGGCCGCGTCGAACAGCGCGGCCGCCTGCTCCTGCAGCATCGCCGGCGGCTGCGCGTCGGGCGCGGCCTTGGGTGCCGTCGCGCAACCGGCTACCACCAGTGCCACCGCCAATCTCATCTCAGATATCGAGGTTGCGGACGCTGAGCGCGTTCTGCTCGATGAATGCACGGCGCGGTTCGACCTCTTCGCCCATGAGCTTCGAGAAGATCTCCTCGGCGGCGTTGAGGTCGTCGGCGTGCACTTCCAGGAGCGTGCGCGAGGCCGGGTCCATCGTCGTCTCCCAGAGCTGCTCGGCGTTCATTTCACCGAGGCCCTTGTAGCGGGAGATCTGCAGACCCTTGCGGCCGATCGCATCGAGCTGCACGCCGAGCTTGTCGATGCGCTCGAGCTCCACCGCCTCGGGCGCATCTTTGTCCTTGGGATTCTTGGGCTCCAAGGTCCAGGGCCCTTCGTAGGCGGAGAACTCCTTGCCGATCCGTCCCAGCTCCTCGTACTCGGGCGAGTCGAGGAAGGCAAAGTCGATGACGGTGGTCTTGCGCGCCCCGCCGTAGCGGGTCGGGCAGACGATCTTGTAGCCGCCATGCTCGGCGTCCTTCTTGAGATCGAACTCGAGCGATTCCAGCTCCGGCGCGTACTTGGCGAAGTAGCTCTGCATGCGCTGCAGCGCCTTGGCCGTCGCCTTCTCGTCCGCCAGATCCGCCTTGGTCAGCCCCGACGACTTGACGAGCGCGTCGACGATGCGCCCATCCGCCTTCCGTTCGATCGCGTTCATCACGTTCGAGTAGCGCAACGCGCTCTTGGCCAGCGCACGCAGCGCCGCCCCGTCGACGACTCCGGTCTTCGTGACCAGCCGAACGTCGTCGGCCGCGCTCTCGAGGAGGAAATCTTCCAGCGCCTGCTCATTCTTCAGATACAGCTCGCGCTTGCCCTTCTTCACCTTGAAGAGCGGCGGCTGCGCGATGAAGAGATGATGCAGCGTCTGTCCCTCGTGCTCCCGCTTGATGATCTCCGGGTACTGCCGATAGAAGAACGTCAACAGCAGCGTACGGATGTGGCTACCGTCGACGTCGGCGTCGGTCATGATGACGATGCGGTGATAGCGGAGCTTGTTGATGTCTTTGTCTTCGCCGATGCCGAGCCCGAGCGCCGTGATCAGCGTCGCGATCGCGTCCGAGGACAGCATCTTGTCGAGGCGCGCCTTTTCGACGTTCAGGATCTTTCCGCGTAGCGGCAAGATCGCCTGGTACTGCGAATCGCGCCCCTGCTTGGCCGACCCACCTGCCGAGTCACCCTCGACGATGAACAGCTCCGCCTTCGAGGGATCGCGCTCGCGACAATCGGCCAGCTTGCCCGGCAGCGACGACGAATCGAGCGCGCCCTTGCGCTGCACCATGTCGCGCGCCTTGCGGGCCGCCTCGCGCGCCCGCGCGGCCAGCACCGCCTTGGCGATGATCTCCTTGGCCTGCTTCGGGTGCTCCTCGAGCCACGAGCCCAGGCGATCGTTGACCACCGCCGCGACGATACCGGTCACTTCCGACGAGACCAGCTTGTCCTTCGGCTGGTTGGAGAACTTCGGATCGGGATGCTTGATGCTGACGATCGCGGTCAAGCCTTCCGAGAGATCGGTGCCCGCCAGCCCCTGCTTCACTTCCTTCAGCAGATTGGCCGCCGTCGCGTAGGCGTTCACCGTGCGGGTGAGCGCCTGACGAAATCCCGTGAGATGCGTGCCGCCGTCTTTGTTCTTGATGTTGTTGGTGAAGCAAAAAATGTTTTCCGAGTACGAGTCGTTCCACTGAATCGCGACCTCGGCCTCGATCCCGTCCTTCTCGTCGCGGAGATGGATCGGGCGGTCGTGGACGACAGCCTTCGACTTGTTCAGATCCTCGACGAACGACGCCAGGCCGCCTTCGAACTTGAAGTCGTCGCGCCGCTCTTTGCGCTCGTCGACGATCGAGATGGCGAGCCCCTTGTTGAGGTACGACAGCTCGCGCATGCGCTGCGCCAACGTGTCGTAGCTGAACTCGGTCATGTGGAAGACTTCGGGATCCGGCTTGAACGTCACCTTGGTTCCCGAGCGGCGGTCGGTCACGCCCGTCTGCTTGAACTCGGTGGCCGGGTCGCCGCGGCGATACTCCTGGTAATAGACTTTGCCCGCCTTGCGGATCTCGAGCTTGACCCACTCCGACAGCGCGTTGACCACCGAGACGCCGACACCGTGCAGACCGCCCGAGACTTTGTAGCTGCCGTGGTCGAACTTTCCGCCCGCGTGCAGCACCGTCATGATCACTTCCGGCGCCGGCCGCCCTTCGGTCTTGTGCATGTCGACCGGCATGCCGCGACCGTTGTCCTCGACGGTTACGGAGTTGTCGTAATGGATGATGACGTCGACGTGGTCGCAGTGTCCCGCCAGCGCTTCGTCGACGGCGTTGTCCACGACTTCGTACACCATGTGGTGTAGACCGGTGCCGTCATCGGTGTCGCCGATATACATGCCGGGCCGTTTGCGAACGGCCTCGAGGCCTTTGAGGACCTGGATATTGTCGGCGGTGTAGTCGTCGGGAATATTGCGATTAATGATTTCAGGCTCGCTCATTTTGGGGGTACTAAGGTGTAGCACCGCGCCCCGGGCGAGTAAAGGTGGAATCAGCGCCCGACCACACCGGCAACTACTTGAAAATCAAGACGTTCTTCGGCGAGAAGGACATGGCCGGGATGGGTCGTCGTGATGAACGCCTGACACGGCACCGATTTCAAAAAATCGAACAGCTGCGCGTTGCGCGTCGGGTCCAATTCTGAGGAAACGTCGTCGAGCAGAAGGACCGGCGCGTCCCCGAGCTTCTCGCGTAAGAATTCGATTTCCGCGATTTTCAGCGCCAGCACGATCGCGCGCAGCTGACCTTGCGACGCGTAGGTTCGCGCCGGTTTACCGTCGAGAACCAGCTCCAGGTCGTCGACATGGGGCCCCGACGAAGTGGCCCCGCGCGCCAGATCTTTGCGGCGGTCAGCGGTTAGTTTCTCGCGCATTGAATATTCGATATTGCTGATATCGAGCGTCGTCTCGTAGGCGATCCCGAGCGTCAAGCCGGTCTGGGTGACGCGATCGAACGCGGCACGCACGCGCGGCGCCAGGTCGTCGAGCAGCGCCCGCCGGCGCGTGATGATGGCCACGGCCGCACGCGCCAGCTGCTCGTCATACACGTCGATCATCTGCTCGACGTTGGCGCCGCCATCGCGGAGGACCGCGTTGCGCGACTTGTGGACCCGCTCGTAGGTCTGCACTTCGCCGAGATAGGCGGGGTGCGCGTTCCACACCGCGCGGTCGAGAAAGCGCCTGCGGCCCGCCGGGGGCCCTTTGGGCAGTCGCAAATCCTCGGGCGCGAAGAGAACGACGTTGAAGCCGCCAAAGTAGTCGATGGCGCGCGCGCCCTTGCCGTCTACACGGCCATGCTTGTGCCCGGGGCGCAGGTTCACTTCCAGCAGGCGCGTGGTCTGCAGCTTCTCCACGCGCGCCCGCACGCTCGCCTGCGGCTGCCCGAAGCGCACCATCTCCTCGGTCTTACCCGCGCGAAACGACCGCAGCGTCCCGAGCAGATAGATCGCCTCGAGCACATTGGTCTTGCCGTGCCCGTTGTCACCGGAGAGCACGTTGAACCGCGGATGCGGCTCCATGAGCACATTTTCGAGATTGCGAAACTGGCGGGCTTCGAGCGCGTGGATTCGCACGCTGACGGCTGACGGCGCTAACGGCTAGTGGCTAACGGCTGCAGCTCAAATCCGCATCGGCATGACGACGCCGACATAGCTGCCGGGCTTGCCGTCCGCCGGCCGCACCAGGCCCGGGTCCAGCTCCCCATTCAGCTCCAGCTTCACTTCGTCGCCCTCCATCTCGCCGAGAAGCTCGATGAAGTACTTGGCGTTGAAGCCGATGGCGAGCGGCGCCCCGTCGAAGCTGACGTCGAGCGTCTCGTGCGCCTCGCCGAGGTCGGGATTGTCGCTCGTGACCCGGAGCTCGCCCTTCTGCAGCGCCAGCTTGATGCCCCAGGTCTTGTCCGACGACATGATGCTGATGCGCTTGAGCGCCTCGAGGAGCGCCAGGCGCGGAGCGATCGCGACCTTGTCGTTCTCCTTCGGGATGACCTGGTCGTACGGCGGGAACTGCGCGTCGATCAACTTGACCGACAAGGCAGTGGCTCCCACGCGCACGAAGAGGTGCCCGTTGTGAATCCCGATCTCGACCGCCCCTTCGGCCGTCTCGAGCGCGCGACGCACCTCCATGAGCCCCTTACGCGGGATGATGATGCCCTGAGCGAGCACCGGCGCGCCCTCGAGCGGCCGCTCCACCTTCGACAGGCGATGCCCATCGGTAGAGACCATGCGCGCGACCGCACCGTCCGACTCGAACAGCACGCCGTTGAGGTGATAGCGGGTCTCGTCGGTCGAGATGCTGAAGAACGTCTTGGAGATCATGTCGCGCAGGGTCGCCGCGTCGCACTTCGAGAACTGGACCTCGCGATGATTCGGCAGCTTCGGGAAGTCCCGGTCGGCCATGCCGACGACCTTGTAGTCGACCTTGCCGGCGCGAATCTCGGCGTACTGATTTTCGGTGCGCTTGAGCGTGAGCTCGTCGCCCGGGAGCGACTTGACGATGTCGTGCAAGTGCTTGGCGCCGACGGTGAGACCGCCCTCTGAAAGCACCTTGCACGGCAGCTCTGCCGTAACGGTGACGTTGAGGTCGGTGGCGGCGACGAGCAGCTTGTCCTTGCCATCGGTGCGTAGAAGCACGTTGGCGAGGATGGGCATCGTGCTCTTGCGATCGGAGATTCCCTGCGCCAGGTACAGACCCTGCAGCAGCGAGGCCTTCTCGATCTTGAACTCCATCTTGCCGTTCTCCCGTCTGGTAGTTCTTACGATAGAAAGATCTAGATCGTATTACTATTACTGCCTGTGGGAAGGTGGATAACCGATCGATCTTCCCGCCATCTCACGTGAAACTCCTGTGTCGGAAAAGTGCGCTCAATTTTGCGAACTCGGGAGTTGTGCACAGGCGGACGTTCCACACATTTCATCCACAGGTGCGCCCCCGTTTTTTCCCACAAGCTGCGCGAATTGGCTACTGCGAAAGATGGCGCTCCAGCTCTTCCACTGTGTGACGCGTTTTCGGGTCTGACTGGACGAGCGAATCGATCTTCCGGCACGCCGACAGGACCGTCGTGTGGTCCTTGCCACCAAAACGCTGGCCGAGCTCCGGGTACGACGCCTTGCACAGCTTGCGCGCCAGATACATCGCGATCTGCCGCGGCCGCGCGATGGCCTGGTGGCGCTTGGGCGACTTCAGGTCGGTCAGCTTGACGTTGAAGTAGTTGGCCACCTCCTTCTGCACCGCCTCGACGGTGAGCGAGTGCGCCGCCTGCGTCAGGAAGTTCTTGAGCGTCTCCTTGGCGAACTCGATCGTGATCGCCTGCTCCTGAAGGCCGGCGAAGGCGGCCACGCGGATGAGGAGCCCTTCGAGCTCACGGACGTTCGACTTGATGTTGGTCGCGAGATAGATCGCTACATCGTCCGGCAGGTTGATGTCGTCCATCTCCGCCTTCTTCTTCAAGATGGCGATGCGGGTCTCGAGCTCCGGCGGTTGGATGTCCGCGATCAATCCCGACTGAAAGCGCGAGCGTAGCCGCTCTTCGAGATCAGGGATTTCGTGCGGATACTTGTCCGCCGTCAGCACGATCTGCCGGTGCGACTCGAACAGCGAGTTGAACGTATGGAAGAACTCGTCCTGCGTGCGATCCTTGCCGGCCAGGAACTGGATGTCGTCCATCAGGAGCACGTCGCAGCGCTCGCGGTACTTGCGACGGAACTCGTCGATCTTCCCGTTGCGAATGCAGTTGATGTACTCGTTCATGAAGGTTTCGGTCTTGAGGTACAGGATCTTCCACTGTGGATGCTTCTCTCGGATCCGGTGACCGATGGCGTGCACGAGGTGGGTCTTGCCGAGACCGACTCCTCCATAGATGAAGAGCGGGTTGTACTTGTGGGCGGGGATCTCGGCGACCGCGCGCGAGGCGGCGTGAGCCAGCTGATTCGACGGGCCGACGACGTAAGCGTCGAAGGTGTACTTGGCCAGGAGGTCGGGCGCGGGGCCCGAATCGCGGAGCTCGATGGGGGCCGACTTCGACACTTCGGAGATCGGCGTCGGCACCGCCGCCGGCATGTCGCGCTGCAGTGACTCGGCCTCGCGGACCTCGAAGAGCAGCTCGAAGTCCTGGTTGGTCTGGGCGCGGAGGGCGTCCAGCACGATGGACTGATAGTTGTCCTGGAACCACTCTTTGATCCACTTGGAGGGGGCGCTCAAGGTGATGCGCGCTCCGTCCACGCTCTTGCACTGAATCGGGCGCAGCCACATCTCGAAGTTATGCGGTTTGATCCGCCCTTCGAGCGTGCTGAGGGCGTCTTCCCACAGCCCCTTCATCTCGCCAGATTCTTGATGCGGTTCGTGTTCGGACATGAATTACCCACAGGCCTATCCACAATGTGGATAAGTCCTCTGCAAAAATGGGTTGGTTTACGTTTTATCTAGAAGATTCGCCGGTGTGGAACTACTGCTGGAAACCCTGGCCGCCCCAAAGTCCGATGCACTCGAGACCCCACTGGTACCCCCTCCGGCGATGAAGCGAGTTGATGATTTATCAACCGCCTTCCAGAGTGACAAGCGGAAAAACGGCGGGGTTTCGATCTGTTCTGGATCGTTGAGAAATAACTGTGACCATTCTGCGGCGGATCGGTGAAGAACTGGTGCGTCACGCGGACCACGAGGACAAACTGCGCGGAACCTCGTCGAAAATTTAGATCAAGGATTGGCCGTACGCGCTCGCCCGCGGCCGGTGCGGCTTTGCGCGTTCGCGTGAGCGAATTCGCGCTCCGTTCAGCAAAGCGCGACATTTCGCCGCATCGCGTGCAAAACTGCTGCGTCCATTGGCCGAACCAAGCCGATCCAAGCGACCGGCAGCGCAGTCTTGACACCGGGGGACCTGATTGCTATAGCTCCGCGGCCATACTTTCTTAAGGAGAACGACCGTGAAGCGCACCTACCAACCCCACAATAAGCGCCGCAAGCGCTCCCACGGTTTCCGCAAGCGCATGCAGACGCGCGGTGGCCGCCTCGTTCTCCAGCGTCGTCGCCGCCGTGGTCGCAAGCGGCTATCGGTCGTTGTCGCCAAGAAGTAACGTCTGACGCCCGAGCGCTTTCCAAAAAGCGCGCGACTCCGGCGGCGCCGAGAGTTCTTGCGGGTGCAGGAGACCGGCCGCAAGCTCCACACCGACAGCTTCCTCGTAATGGTGCTGCCGAGGGAACCGGCCGGTCCCACGCGTGTTGGCATCACCGCTTCACGCAAATTCGGGGGAGCCGTTCAACGCAACCACGTAAAACGCCTGGTGCGGGAAGCCTTCCGGCGACACAGATTGTTGTTTCCGACAGGGCTCGACTTCGTGTTCATCGCCAAGAAGAGCGCAGTCGAGGTCAATTACGACCAGGTGGTGCGGGAGATCGAACGGTTGTGTCGAAAGCATTTTCCGCAGTAGCCGCGGCCCTGTTGTTGGCCGCGATCGCCGTCTACCGACGGCTGGTCTCGCCGGTGCTCGCCGCACTCGGCGCGCAGTGCCGATTCCATCCCAATTGTTCCACGTACGCAGCGGAGAGCGTGCGGCATTTCGGACCGTGGCGCGGCAGCTGGCGCGCGCTCAAGCGGCTCGGACGCTGCCATCCGTTCCACCCCGGCGGGTACGATCCGCCCATTCCCCCGGATTCGGTGCATGGATAAGCGCGTTCTTCTGATGACCGGCATTTCGACGGTCCTGGTGCTCGTTTGGATCCTCGTCTTCAAGCCTTTGGACAAGAAGCCGGAGGTGGCGCCACAGCAACAGACCGCGAGCACCACGACCGCCAATCCGACGACCGCGCAGGCGGCCAATCAGCCGGCAGCGACCACCGCGGCTGGCGGCGCGACGGCTGACAAGCAGGCTGGTCCGCCGGCGCCGCTCGTCGAGAAGCCGAAGGCGGTGGTCGACACCTTCGAGCAGCCCGGCAAGTACCGCGCGTCGATGACGAGCGAAGGCGCCGCGCCCGAGCACTTCCTCCTGCTCGACAAGCAATATAAAGAGGACCACCCGAAGCAGTCGAACAAGACGGCCGAGCCGATCGATCTGGTGCGCACGCGCGCGCCGAATCTGCCGCTCGTGATCACGTTTCCGTCGTCGCCGTTTTCGTTGCCGCCCGACGCGGTCTGGACCGAGCTGCCGCGTACCGATCCCGCCGTCCTCACCTACGCGTGGGAAGACGCGAAGGTTCGCGTCGAGAAGCGGTTCGAGCAGGTGCCGGGCACCTACTCGATCAAGCTCGTCGTCACTGTCGAGAACAAGACGGACAAGGCGCTGACGCAGTACCTCGCGCTGCAGCTGCACGGCTGGCAGGATCCGAACATCAAGCCGGGCGGCATGTTCTCCAAGCGCGTCAACCAGACCAGCGGCGTCTGCTACGTCGGTGGCAAGGTCAAGCGCGGCAGCTTCGATGACCTCTTGAAGAAAGGCACCGACGAGCTGGGCGACGTGCGCTGGGTGTCGATCGCCGAGCAGTACTTCTTGACCGCGTTGGCAGTGAAGAAGACCGACGTGCCGAATCGTTGCAACGTGTTCGCGGCGCCGGACGGCAGCATGAGCGCCGTCTTGACGATGGGCGCGCGCACCGTCGAGCCCAAGCAGAAGACGCAGTACGAAGCGGTCGCGTTCCTCGGCCCGAAGATTCTGTCGCAGCTCGATGCGGTGACCGTCGGGGGCGAGTCGGCACGGCTCGGCGACGTCCTCGAGTACGGCCTGTGGGGAGCGACCGAGTGGCTGTCGCGTCCGATGCTGGCAGTGCTCAAGGGCATCCACTACGTCGTGCGCAACTGGGGTCTGGCGATCATCGTGCTGACGATGCTCATCAAGGCGGTGACCTGGTTCCCGACGCAGAGCTCGATGAAGTCGATGAAGTCGATGGCGAAGCTCAAGCCGGAGATGGACAAGCTCCGCGAGCGGTTCGGCGCCGACAAGAACCAGCTCAACCTGGCCATGATGGAGCTGTACAAAAAGCACGGGGTCAACCCGCTCGGCGGCTGCCTGCCGATCCTCATCCAGATGCCGGTGTACATCGCGCTCTACTCGATGCTGGGCAATTCGGTGGAGCTCTATCGCTCGCCGTTCGTCGGCTGGATTCGCGATCTGACGGCCGCCGATCCGTACTTCGTTCTACCGGTGTTGACGGGGCTCTTGATGTTCGTGCAGCAGAAGACGCAGCCGACGCCGCCCGACCCGCAGCAGAAGACGATGATGTACCTCATGCCGGTCATGTTCACGGCGTTCTCGATCTTCCTGCCGGCGGGGTTGACGATTTACATTTTGACGAACACCATCCTCACGTTCTTGCAACAGTGGTGGATGAATCGTCACGACAAGCCGGCCAAACCGAAGGCGATGGTCACGAAGCCGGCGAGGGCAT
The DNA here is from genome assembly GCA_028287105.1 of Myxococcales bacterium. Lineage (GTDB taxonomy): Bacteria > Myxococcota_A > Polyangia > Palsa-1104 > Palsa-1104 > JAQBQH01. The sequence goes on along the minus strand of JAQBQH010000396.1, from coordinate 4,339 downwards.
GATGGAAGAAGCGACGAACGTCCTGAAGACGATCCTGACCAAGATGGGGCTCGAGGCCGACGTGGTTTCGTCGGAGAACGAAGAGCGCATCACGCTCGAGGTCACCGGCCCCGAGACCGGCCTCATCATCGGCAAGAAGGGTCAGACGCTCGACTCCTTGCAGTACCTGGTCAACAAGATCGTGTCGAAGAAGGTGGGCGAGGGCGAAGGCAAGGGCGTGACCGTCGATGCGGAAGGTTATCGCTCGCGTCGCGCCGAGGCGCTCGTCGAGCTGGCCCACAAGCTGGCCGAGAAGGCCAAGCGGACCGGTCGCCCGGTGTCGGCGGACCCGATGAGCGCGGCGGATCGTCGCGTCATCCACGTCACGCTCGCCGACATGGCGGGGTTGACGACGCGCTCCGAAGGCGAAGGGATCTACCGCCACCTCATCGTGATCCCGACCGGCGGCGGCGGCGCGACCGTCGCCAGCCCGAGCGGGGGCAGCCCAAGCGGCGGCGGCGACGGCGACGGTGGCGCCTCCGAGTAAGGTCGACGCGCGCGAGACGATCGCGGCGATTGCGACGGCGGTAGGCGGAGGCATCGGGATCGTGCGGCTGTCCGGGCCGCGCGCGGGCGACATCGTGGCGAAGCTGGTGCGACCGTGGCCGCCGCGGCCGCAGACGCACAAGCTGCAGCGCGGCGTGGTGCACGACCCGGGGACGGGCGAAGAGATCGACGAGGTGCTGGCGGTCGTCATGCGGCAGCCGCACTCGTACACCGGCGAGGACGTGGCCGAGCTGCAGGGTCACGGCGGCGCGCTGGTGATGCAGCGCGTGTTGCAGGCGGCGCTGGCGGCAGGCGCGCGCATGGCCGAGCCGGGCGAGTTCACGCGACGCGCGTTCGAGGCGGGGCGGATCGATCTGTCGCGGGCCGAGGCGGTCGCGGCCCTGATCGGCGCGCGCTCGGACCGGGCGCTGCGCGCGGCGCAGGCGATGAATGGCGGAGCGCTGTCGGCGCGGATCATACGGTTGCGGCAGCGGCTGGTGGCGACACTGGCGGAGCTCGAAGGCGCGCTCGATTTTCCCGACGACGTCGCCGACGCGCAGTCGGAGTCGGTGAGCGCACGAGCGCTCGGGGACATCTCACGTGAGATGGCGGAGCTGGCGGCGAGCTACCGGCCGGCGCTATTTCGCGCGGCCGAGGTGGCGCTGGTCGGGCGGGTCAATGCGGGCAAGTCGAGCCTGCTGAACGCCCTCGCGGGCGAAGAGCGCGCGCTCGTCGACGAGACGCCGGGGACGACGCGCGACGCGGTCACCGTCGAGGTGGCGCTCGACGGCGTGGCGCTGACGCTGGTCGACACCGCCGGCGAGCGTGACGAGCCGGAGCGGCTCGAGCGTCGCGGTCTGGAGCTCGGTCGGGCGCGAGCGGCGCGCGCCGATGTGGTTGTGCTGGTGGTCGACGGTGCGGTCGGATTCGGCGATACCGAAGCGCAGCTGTGGACGGGCGTGGCGGCGCAGCAAAGGTTGATCGCGTGGAACAAGCGCGACCTCGGCGCACCGCGTAATCTGCCCGCGGACGCCACGGTGATCGAGACGGCAGCGACGAGCGGCGAAGGCGTGGCCGCGTTGGGGCGGGCGATCGCGCGCGCTGCCGTGGGCGATGTCGAAGACGGCGTGAGCGTCGTCAGCGAGCGGCAGGCCGAGGCGTTGCGCGACGGCGCAGCGACGGTGGAGCGCGCCTGCGAGCTGCTGCGTGCGGAGGAGCCGGCAGAGCTCGCGGCGATCGAGGCGCGCCGCGCGCTCGGGGCGATGGGACGCGTGACGGGGGAGACGGTCGACGCCGAAGTGCTCGACGCGATCTTCGCGCGCTTCTGCATCGGCAAGTGAGCTTCGACGTCATCGTCGTCTTGGGTGCCGCGCTCGGGCCCGACGGCGATCTGGGAGTTGCATTGGCCGAGCGTGTCGGCGCCGGGGTCGAGGCGTGGCGCAGCGGATTGGCGCCGCGCATGATGATGACGGGCGCGCTCGAGGCCGAGCTGATGAAGCGGCGTGCGGTCAAGCTGGGCGTGCCGGCGGAGCAGATCCTCGTCGAGCCGACGGCGCTGACGACGCGCGAGAACGCGGTCCGTTGCGCGGAGCTGATGCGGCGCCATGGGCTGACACGGGCGCTCGTGGTGACGCAGGGGTACCATCGCCCGCGTGCCGTAGCGGCGTTTCGGCGAGTAGGCGTTGCGGCGGAGGGATATCGATTCGTGGGAAGCACCCGCTGGAAGCTGCGGGCGCGCGAGGTGGTGGCGCGACTCGCCTATCGCGCGCGCGGCTGGATCTGACAGAGCTTCAAGATGTCGTCGACGAGGAGGAAGCGTTCGGCGAGCTCGTCGAGCTGCGCGGCGTCGGTGACATGCGGAAGGGCGCCCAGGATGTGCGTCTTTCCGTGGGTGGCGATGGCGAGCGGGTTCGTCGCTTCATCGGCGCCGTGGCTGTCGGAGGCGCGCGTGAAGATGACGCCGGCGACGCGCAGGTCGCGGCGGCGCGCCGCTTCGATCGTGAGGAGCGTGTGGTTCACGGTACCGAGTGACGCGCGCGCGACGATGAGGAGCGGAAGCCCGAGGCGGGCGGCGAGGTCGACCATCAGCACGCCCGGCGCGAGTGGAACGAGCAGGCCGCCGGCTCCCTCGACGATGGTGAGGTCGGCGTCGGCGGCGAGCGCGTGAAATGCCGAGGTGATGCGGTCGACGTCGACGGTGGCATGTTCGGCGGCGGCGGCGGCTTCGGGCGAGGCGGGGATGGCGAAGCGGTAAGGTCGCGCCAGGTTGGGATCGAGCGCCCGCCCGGTCGCGGCGATGAGGCGCTCGCCATCGTCACCCTCGCCGGTCTCGCAGGGCTTCATGGCGGCGACCCGCAGGCCGCGGCGCACGGCGGCGCGCAAGAGCGCGCACGCGACGAAGGTCTTGCCGACGCCGGTATCGGTTGCGGTGATGAAGGCGCCGTTCATGCGCCGCAGATCTCGACGATCGACGCGCGCGTCGCGTCGACGAGGCGGTCGATCTCCTCGTCGGTGATGGAGAGGGGAGGCATCATCACGAGCACGTTTCCGAGCGGGCGGAGGATGACCCCGCGGCGGCGGAGGCCCATGCAGATGCGCGCACCGATGGCCTGCTCGTAGGCGAAGGGGCCCAGCTCGATGCCGACCATGAAGCCGCGCCGCCGGATCTCGACGACGTGGCGGATCGGGGCGATGCGCTCGTCGAGACGGGCGTGCAGCCGGGCAATCTTGGCCTGTAGCTTCTCGAGGACGCGGTCGCTCGCGAAGAGCTCGAGCGAGGCGATGCCGGCGGCACAGGCGAGGGGATTGCCGGTATAGGTGTGGCCGTGGAAGAATGTGAGCTTACGCTCATATTCGCCGAGGAAGGCGCTGTAGATCTCGTCGGTGGCGAGGGTGACGGCGAGCGGCAGATAGCCGGCGCTGATCCCTTTGGCGAGGCACATCAGATCAGGTGCGACGTCTTCCTGCTCGCAGGCGAACATGGTTCCGGTGCGCCCGAAGCCGGTGGCAACCTCGTCGCAGATGAGCAGCACGTCGTGCCGGCTGCAGAGCGCGCGCGCCGCGCGGAGGAACCCGGGCGGCTGCATCAACATGCCGGCGGCGCCTTGCACGAGCGGCTCGACGATGAGGGCGGCCAGCTCGTGGGCGTGCTGCTCGAGCGTGGCCTCGAGCGCGGCGATGGTTGGCGGAACGCGCAGCACGTGAAAGAGCAGAGCGTGGAAGATCTCGTGAAAGAGGTCGATGCCGCCGACGCTGACGGCGCCGACGGTGTCGCCGTGATAGGCGTCGGTGAGCGCCAGGAACTTCGACTTCTCGGGGCGGCGGCGCTGCTTCTGATACTGGAAGGCGATCTTGAGCGCGACCTCGACGGCGGTCGAGCCGGAGTCGCTGTAGAAAACGCGCGTGAGACCCGGCGGAGCGATGCCGATGAGCCGTTCCGCCAGCTCGATGGACGGCACGTTGCCGAGGCCGAGCAGCGTCGAGTGCGCGACCCGATCGAGCTGGGCACGCACGGCGTCGTCGATCTCCTTGCGATGGTGGCCGTGCACGTTGACCCACAGGGAGCTGACGCCGTCGAGATAACGGCGACCGTCGACATCGATGAGCTCATTGCCTTCGGCGCGCTCGATGATGAGCGGCTCGGCCGCGTTCCAGTCCCGCATCTGGGTGAAGGGGTGCCAGACGTAACTGCGGTCTTTTTCGGCGAGATTCATGGTGCCTCGGGGAAGTGCTCGCGGAGCTCGTCGAGTGCGGCGAGCGCGTGGTCGAGATGGGCTCGGCTGTGGGTGGCCATGAGCGCGAAGCGCAGACGAGA
>JAQBQH010000332.1 GCA_028287105.1 Myxococcales bacterium | reverse complement strand
TGCTCAAGGAGTTCATCGCGCAGAAGGAGTGGATCTCCCCCGTCCGCCCGTCGATGCGCGTCATCCGCGACATGCTCGTCTACTGCACCAAAGAGATGCCGCTGTGGAACACCATCTCGATCAGCGGCTATCACATCCGCGAAGCGGGCGCGACGGCGGTGCAGGAGCTGGCCTTCACGCTCGCCGACGGCATCGGCTACGTACAGCTCGGCATCGACGCCGGGCTCGACGTCGACGAGTTCGCCCCGCGCCTCTCGTTCTTCTTCGACGTGCACAACGACTTCTTCGAGGAGATCGCGAAGTTCCGCGCGGCGCGGCGCATCTGGGCGCGCGTGATGAAGGAGCGCTTCGGCGCCAAGAATCCGCGCTCGTGGATCCTGCGCACGCACGCGCAGACGGCGGGCGTGTCGCTCATGGCGCAGCAACCGATGAACAACGTGGTGCGCACGACCTTGCAGGCGCTGGCGGCGGTGCTCGGCGGAACGCAGTCGCTGCACACCAACTCGTTCGACGAGACCTACGCGCTGCCGACCGAGGAAGCGGCGACGCTGGCCCTGCGCACGCAGCAGGTGATCGCCGAAGAGTCGGGCGTGTCGGCGGTGGCCGATCCGCTCGGCGGCAGCTACTTCGTGGAGCGGCTGACCGATCAGATGGAAGAGGCCGCCATGGCCTACATCGAGAAGATCGACGAGATCGGCGGCATCACCCGCGCCGTCGAGGACGGCTATCCGCAGCGCGAGATCGCCAACAGCGCCTATCAGTTCCAGCGCCAGGTCGACACGCGGCAGCGCGCCATCGTCGGCGTCAACAAGTACGTGACCAAGGGCGAGAGCGCCAAGATCCCGACGCTCAAGATCGAGGCCGAGGTCGAGCGCTCGCAGGTCGAGCGCATGAAGAAGCTCAAGGCGAAGCGCAACGCGAGCGCGGTCGCGACGGCCATCGCGGGTGTGGAGCGCGCGGCGGCCGGCGACGACAACCTCGTGGTGGCGGTGCTCGAGGCGATCAAGCACGACGTGACCATTGGCGAAGTGTCCGACGTGTTCCGTCGGGTGTGGGGCGAGCACCGCGACCCCGCGTACCTCTAGCGCTCAGGCCGCGTTCGGCAGCGGCAGCGGCGGCGGCAAGAGCCGCTCGTTCTTCTTTTCACTCCAGTCGATCAAGAGCGCGCAGGCCGCGATGAGCAGCGGCATGTGGATCCAGTTCGTCACCTCGAGCAGGTGGCGCAGCGCGTGGTGCTCCTTCCAGCTGACCTCGTCCTGCCAGCGGAAGTTGAAGGCGAGGAAGGCGACCACGCCGGCGAGCAGCGCGCCGATCGCCGCCCAGCGACGGCGTGGCATGCCGCGGAGCCAGGCGCCGCGCCACGCGCTGAGGACGACCGCGAGCGGAAACGTGAGCAGCGCGAAGTAGTGCTCGAAGGTGAACGGGTTCATGAAGACCGAGAGCGTGGCGAAGAGCACGAACGGTAATTCGAGGCGGCGCTCCTTGATGGCGCGACGGCAGACCCACAAGGACACCGCCAGGAGCGAAAGGCCGATGACCATGGCGATGGCGGTGCCGGCCGGGCGCGACACGCCGGCGCCGCGACACGCGGGCCTGAGGATGCGCAGCGCCACGCCGAAGATGCTCGCGTTGTGCGCGTTGCCGATCCAGTAATTGGTGATGATGCCTTCGGTGGCCACGTACTGCGGCCACGCCTCGAGCCCGAAGCGCGCCGTCATGATCACGAAGATGACGACGTACGCCGCGCCGGCCGCGAACACCGCGCGCCAGCGACGGCCGAGGAGCAGGAGGAAGACGAGCAGCCCCGGGAACAGCTTGAACGTGCAGGCGCAGCCGAGGAGCAGGCCCGAGGCGATCTCCTCGTCGCGACGCAAGAGGTACCACGACATGAAATAGAGGAACGCGATGAACCCGGAGACCTGGACGAGATACAGGTGGTAGTACATCCACGACGAGCACATCACCGTCAGAAACGCGATCACCGCGGATAAGGGCGGCAGCGGCCAGCGCAGCTCCCACGCCAGCATCATGAACATCACGAACATCGCGAAGACGATGACGTGGCCGACGAGCGGGGAGATCTCCTTGAGATCGTAGCGGGCGAACGGCAGCCACCAGAACGAGGTGGTCGGCGGATGGCCGAGCCCGTCGAGCTTCACCTTCTTGAGCTCCTCGGGGCTGTACGGATTGCGATGCTCGACGTAGGCGCGCGCCGCGATCCAGTCGACCTTGCCGTCCCACGGATACTGCTTCCACGCGTCGACCATGCGCGGCACCGCGTAGGACAGGAGCAAGAGCGTCACCAGGGTCCCAGCGACGGCATAGATGCGCAAGATCACGTTTCGCGACGGGCCGGGCGACATCGAGCGCAGACTAGCACAGCGGCCGCCGCGGACCCCACGCGCGGGCGGCGAGCCGTGCTAGCCTGACGGCCATGGAGTTGTCGGTCATCGTCCCCTGTCTCAACGAAGAGGCCAATGTGCCCGAGCTGGCGGCGCGCGTCGGCGATGTCTTCAAGGTCGGCGGCATCGACGGCGAGCTCATCCTGGTGGACGACGGATCCACCGACGGGACCTGGGACGCCATCGAAGCGGCGCAGAAGGAGAGCCCGTTCATCGTCGGGCGGCGGCACGCGCAGAATCGCGGCATCTCGGCCGGCTGGAAGACCGGCGTCGCGGCGGCGCGCGGGCGGCTGGTCTGCATCCTCGACGCGGACCTGCAGTATCAGCCCGAAGACATCTTGCGGCTGCGTCGCGAGATGGAGGTGTCGAACGTCGACATCGTGCAGGGGTGGCGCTCGCCGGTCGGCCGCGACAAGGGGCCGCGCTATTACTATTCGCGCGGGCTCAACAAGATGCTCAACGCCGCGTTCGGCATGAGCCTCAAGGACAACAAGTCCGGCTTCATCCTGTCGGCGCGCGAGGTGATGGAGGACCTCCTCTCCTATCGCGGCACCTACTTCTACTGGCAGTCGTTCATCATGGTGGCGGCGCACGCCAAGGGCTACACGTACAAGGAAGTCGAGACGCTCTTCGAGAACCGGCGCGCCGGCAAGTCGTTCCTCGACAACGCGCAGATGAAGGCGGTGGCGCGCAGCTTCGTCGACATCGGGCGGGCGCTGTTCGAGTATCGGCTGCGGCCGCAGTCCCCGTCGACGCTGCGCACCTTTCTCGATCGCGAGCGGCCGCTGGTGCGTGACGCGCCCCAGCCGATGTGGCGGCGCCTGTACTGGAACGGCTACCTGTCGATGTTCGGTGCCACGCACTGGATGATGACCAAGCAGGCCGGCGACCAGCTCGAGGACTTGAAGGAATCGCAGTGGCTGTCGCCCGAAAAGATGCGCGAGCTGCAGCTCGGTAAGCTGCGGAAGCTGGTGCTGCACGCCTATCGCCACGTGCCCTACTACCGCGATCGCATGCGCGAGATGGGCGTCACGCCCGACGACATTCGCGATCTCGACGACCTCGCCAAGCTGCCGATGCTGACGAAGGACGACGTGCGCAAGCACCTCTACTTCGACATCATGAGCGACAACCACGACAAGGAAGAGGTCCTCAAGGTCACGACCTCGGGGTCGACGGGCGAGCCGTTCGTCTGCTTCGTCGATCGCGCGCAGCTCGAGTTCCGCTGGGCGGCGACGCTGCGCTCGATGGAGTGGACCGGCTGGCGCTTCGGCGATCGGCAGCTCAGGCTATGGCACCAGACCATCGGGATGTCGAAGACCCAGGTGGTGCGCGAGCTGGCCGACGCGATGCTCTCGCGCCGCAAGTTCATTCCCGCCTACGAGATGTCGGACGAGACGCTCAAGAAGTTCATCGAGACCATCGAGGAGTTCGAGCCGGTCCTGCTCGACGGCTACGCCGAGTCGTTCAACTTCCTGGCGAACTACTTGAAGGACCATGGGCAGATGAAGATCCGCCCCAAGGGGATCATCTCGTCGGCGCAGACCCTGCCCGAGGGCTCGCGCAAGCTCATCGAAGAGGCGTTCGGCTGCAAGGTGTTCGACAAGTACGGCTCGCGCGAGTTCAGCGGCATCGCCTACGAGTGCGAGGCGCACGTCGGCCATCACGTCGTCGGCGAGGGCTACATCGTCGAGGTGCTCAAGGACGGGCGGGCGGCCGCGCCGGGCGAGGTCGGCGAGGTCGTGGTCACCGACCTCAACAACTACTGCCTGCCGTTCATCCGCTATCGCATCGGCGATCTGGCCGAGGCGCTCGATCCCAACGAGACCTGCGCCTGCGGGCGCGGGCTACCGCGCATCGGCCGCATCGAAGGGCGCGTGCAGTCGATCATCATCGGGTCCAAGGGCCAGTACGTGCCGGGCACCTTCTTCGCGCACCTGTTCAAGGACTACGACCACGCCATCCGCCAGTTCCAGATCGTGCAGACCGATCGCGGCGCCATCACCTTCAAGGTGGTCAAGGGAAAGCGCTACAGCGACGAGACCCTGACCCAGGTGCTGGCCGTCCTGCACCAGTTCCTCGGCGAGGACATGAAGATCACCACCGACTTCGTCGACAACATCGACATGGTCCGCACCGGCAAGCGCCTGGCGACGGTGTCGAAGCTCGGCATCGACTTCCAGAACATCAAAGCCAGCTAG
>JAQBQH010000346.1 GCA_028287105.1 Myxococcales bacterium | reverse complement strand
ACCTGCCGCGCATGCTCGTTCTGCTTCTGCGCGTCCTGATCCTCGTACATCACCAGCACCGGCCGCGCATCCGGCAAGGGCCGCCTCTTCGCCGCCGCCACGTCGTCCACCTCGACGCGCGGCAGCGCACCGCCGACCACAGGCAACGCCCGCGCCGTCGCCGCGACCGTCACACCAGCGACGATCAGCGCGATGCCCACCCCTCCCCTCAGCCGCCCTCGCATGACGCCGATTCTAGTGCAGCTCCACGCAAATTGTCGCGAGATGGTCAACGCCGACGGGCGTCATGTGGCATCATGAGGTCTCGTGGAGCGCGCGCCCGATATCACCGTCATCGTCGCCGCGCATAACGAAGAACAGCGACTGGGGCGTTGTCTCGCTTCGATTCACGCCGCCGCCGGCGCGCGCACCGTCGAAGTGATCGTCGTCGACAACAACTGCACCGACGGCACCGCCGCCGTCGCGCGTGCCCACGGGGCCACCGTCGTCGCCGAAGCCCAGCCGGGCGCCGTCTTTGCCAAGACTGCCGGCGTCGCCGCCGCACACGCGCCGCTCGTCGCCGTCCTCGACGCCGACAGTACCTGCCCGCCCGATTGGCTCGACAAGATCGCCGCCGCCTTCGCCGCCGACGCGCACCTGGTCGGCCTCTCGGGCCCCGCGCGCTACGCCGGCGCCCGCCGCTGGGTCTACGCGGTCATGTGGCTCTGGTACTCGTACTGGAAGCTCCTCCAGCGCCTCGCCGGCACCGCCTTCTACGCCGTCGGCACCAACGTCGCCTTCCGCCGCGAAGCCTACGACCGCGCCGGCGGGTTCGACACCAACGTCCTCGTTGGCGGCGACGAGGTCGGCCTCTTCCGCCGCCTGCGCGCGGTCGGGCTCACGCGCTATACCGACGCGCTGTGGGTCGAGACCGATCCGCGCCGCACCGAAGTCGGCTTTCTGCGCTTCTTCTTCGGCACCGTGCTCCTGCACTACGTCTTCAACTATCCGTTCTACCGCCTCACCGGCCGCTCGCTGCTCAAGCGCTACGCGCCCGGCTCGACCCTAGTGCCGCGCCAATAGATCGCCAACCACCTTGTCGACGACGAAGTTGTGGTCGAACTTCGGATCGACGGCGATGCGCGTGGCTCCGCGCGGGCCGATCTCGGGCGGCGCGACCGCGCTGCCCCAGTAGGGATGCATGACCGGATCGGCGGGGAACGACGTGACGTACTCGATCACCTCGACGCCTACCGGCGGCGGCGGGTACGCGTGATAGACCGCCGCTACCGAGAGCATCAGCGGCGCGTGCAGCACGTCGACCTCGCTCCACGGGCAGATGTGCATGCCGGCGAACGGCGCCCCCACGGTCACCAGGGTCAGCTTGCGCGGCGGCGACGGCAGCCGCCCCACCGCATGCGCCGCCACCAGCCCGCCCGCCGAATGCGCCACCACGACGATCTCCTTCACCGACAGCGGCGCCGAGACGAGCGCGCGCCACAAGACATCGTTGAGCTCGCGCGCCGCGCGATCGGTCGAGCCCCACGGCTCCCACCAGAAGACCACGAAGTCGACCTTCTCCGCCGCGCGCAGCCGCTTGACCGGCGCGTCCCATTCCCAGCCATAACCCAATAGTCCGGGTACCAGAACGAAGAGCCGCTCCGTACCGGGTTTGATGGCCGGCAAGCGCGGATTGGCCGCGTCGACGACGGCGCAGGTCGGACACTGCTTCTGTACGTGCGTCACGCAGCCGGCCAGCGCGGCCAGCGACGCCACCACGGCCAGCGCCCGCATCCTCAGAATTCGCCGCGAATGCCGAACGAGGGAATGATCGGCAGCCCCGTGAGCGCCGCGCGTCGCGTGAAGTCGTAGTTGGGCTGATTCACTTCGACGTTCTGGTTGTTATAGATGTTGGTGATATCGAGATAGACCTTGAGCAGCCAGCGCTTGAACAGGAACGTCTTGTCGAAGCGCACGTCGAGCTGATTGAACGCGGGCAGCCGCCCGGTATTGACCGGCCCCTGCGCCGGCGAATAGACGTCGCTGTCGCCGTCATACCAGCCGCCCTGGGCGACGGTATATGGATAGCCACTGACATATCGGAATCGCGCGCCCACCTCGAATCCCTTCGGCAGATAGGCGTGCGCGGCGATGATGAGCACGTGCGTCTGATCGAAGTCGAACAGCCGCCAGGCACAGCTCGCGCAATCCTTCCGCTCCGACTTCATCAGCGTATAGCTGATCCATCCGAAAAACCATTTCGAGACCGATTGCCGGAGCAGCATCTCGGCCCCGTAGACGCGGCCGATGCCGTCGTTCGACTTGCGCTCGGGGACGGTCTGCCCGTCGCGCTGCACGAACTGGGATGATGGCGCCACCAGATCGTAGAGCTGCTTGTAAAAGCCGGTCAGCTCGATCATGAGGCCGGGCAGGAGCCCCTGCTCGAGCGTCAGCGCGTAGTGGACGGCCGACTCCGGCCGCAGCTGGGGATTGCCGAAGCCCTTGTTGTAGTCGGGCGCCTGCGGATCTTGCGAGAACAGCCCCACGCCGCCCTTGAGCCAGGTGAACGGCGATACCTGGTAGCGCGCGGTCAGGCGCGGATTGAACGACTGTGACTTTAGCGCCGAGTAATAGTCGAAGCGCAATCCGCCCGTCAGGCTCAGCCGCGGTACGGGCTTGTAGACCGCCTCGGCGTAGATGCCGAGGTTGCCCACGTTGAGCTTCTCCCGCTCGTGCACGCTCGGCGTCGCCGACAGCGGCCCCGGGATCTGCCCCTCCTGCGGCGGCGGCGGGATATTGGCCGCGATATCGACGTTGCCATATTGTGAATCGGCGCCGAAGAGAAAGCGCAATCGCTTGGACGGGGCCCAGCGCGCCTCGACGCGAAAGTCGCTCACCACCGCGAAGATGTCGAAGTCGAGCGTGCGCCCGAGCTGCCCCGACTGCCCCTGCACGCCGGTCGAGTTCTGCAGATAGAACGACCATTTCCCGACGGTGCGGGTCCAGCGCACCTGCAGCTTGTGATACCAGATGTGCGTTCCGAAGGCGCTGATGGCGGGGTCGGTATCTTGCGGCCGCGCGAACGACAAGACCAGCTGATCGTCCGACCCCGAGACCATGGCGCGAAAGCGCCCGCCCGCGAGCGGATAATCGAAAACTCCCTGGTAATCGTAATAAACCGGTGCAGTGGTGAATTGTAATCCGGGGACATTGAGGAACCCCATGATGGCGTCGACGTAGCTGCGCCGCGCCGCCAGCGCGAAGCTGCCCTGGCCGACGGGCCCTTCGACCATGACGCCGGTGTCGAAGATGTTGGTCTCGATGGCGGCGTGGAAGCGGTCGCGCTTGGGCTCGCGCAGATCGACGTCGATGGCGCCGGCGATGGCGCGCCCGTAGCGCACGCCGAAGTTGCCGCCGAAGTAGTCGACGTGATCGATGAGCTGCGTCGGCAGCACCGACGTGAAGCCGCCGAAGTGATAGAGCTGCGGCACCTCGGCGCCGGCGAGGAAGACGCGCGAGTCGGTGGGCTTGCCGCCGCGCACGATGATGAGCCCCGAGTTGAACGGCGCGCGCGCCACGCCGGGCAGGTTCTCGATGGCGCGGAGCGCATCGCCCATCGTGCCCGGCATCTTGACCAGCTCCTCGGTGGTGAGCGTCTGCCGGCTGATCTCTTCGCGGTTCAGATCGGCGCGCACCGTCGATTCGTAGCGCGTGTAGTCGCTCGGCTGGATCCAGTAGTGGACCGTCAGCTTCTGGTCCTTGGTGAGCGTCTCGTCGGCTTCGAAGCGCTGCGCCTTCTGGCCGTTGACGACGATGTGCCAGCGGCCCGGCGGGAGCGTGAGCGCGAACGCGCCGCGCTCGTCGAGATCGCCGCCGACGTGGTGCTTGTCGCCGTCGACGGCGTCGATGCGGCCGCCGGCCAGCGGCGACCGCGTCCCGCGCAGGGTCGCAGTGCCCTCGCGCTGCGCGCGCGGAGCCGCGACGGCCGCGAGCGCCCCGTCCGTCGCTGCCGGCGCCACCTTGATGACGAACTTGTAGGCATAGGTGACGCGCGACGGCACCGGCGTGCGATCGTTGAGCGCCGGCGCGAACGTGAACTTCTGCACGGCCGCGACCGCCGCCTCGTCGAAGCCGTGGCCGGCCGCGCTCTTGACCTTGACGTTGGAGACGACGCCCTTCTCGTCGACGTCGAGCTCCAGCACCACCGTGCCCGAGAGCGACCTGGCCAGCGCCTCGGCGGGGTAGGGGGCCGCCACGCGGCTCTCGAGCACCGGCGCGGTGAACTTCGGCACGCCCTCGGTGACCGGCGCCTCCTCCTGGGTCATCTGCGCGCGCGCGATCGGTGCGCACACGGAGAGCACGACCGCGGCGGCGGCGAGGCGGATGTTCACGGCAAGAGAAGCTATAGGCGATCGGCGACGGTACGCAACACGGTGGGCGAGAAAAGCATACCCACATGGCCCACGTCGGGAACGTGGACCAGCTCTTCATGGCTGGCAAAGACGCGCGGAAAGACGATGTTGTCCGAGCCGGCCACCACCGACGTGAACTTGACGCGACTGGCGCCGCCGCGCGAGGCCTCGAGTCGGCTCATGATGAGCGAGTCGGGGCGCAGCTCGCGACCGACGCGCGAGGCGACCCAATAGGCGCCGTAGGTGCCGCGATGCGGCGACGAGAGCGTGATGCAGCGGTCGACGCGGCGCGCCCCGCCGAGCTCCTGCAGCCAGCAGCGCGCCACCACGCCGCCGAGCGAGTGGCAGACGAGGTCGATGCGTCCGCCGCGCACCCGCTCGCGACAGAACTGCTTGAGCGCGCGCGCCGAGCGCTCGATGCCGGCCGTCGACGCGTAGTCGAACGAGAGGATGGGGCCGAGGCGGCGCAGCTTGAGGTAGGCGTGCAGGGGCAACATGGTGGTGCGATTGGCCAGGTAGCCGTGCACCAGGACGATGGTGCGCTGCTCCTTCAGCCGCGGCCGCGAGCGCGGCTTGCCCATGGCGAAGCCGAACGGATAGAGCAGGCCGGCGCCGAGCATCGCGGCCACCTCGCGCGCCACCAGCTCACGCGCGCGTCGAGTCGAAGGCGGTAGGTCGGTGATCATCGGGCCTCCCGGATGCAACACTAATGAATGTTACATCGTTTACTGTAACATGCAACCCGGGAGCTGCAGCGACTGGATCCACGCGGCGATGAGGCCGGTGCCGGCGGCGTCGGAGGTCATCGTCGGCAGCTGCGGCATCTTCACCGCCGGGTCGACCGAGCGCATGCGGTGCACGACGATCGAGTGGTCGGGATCGCCGGGCACGACGTCGAAGAGGAGCTGGCCGGAGCCTGGTCCCGCCGAGACCGGGCTCTTGCACACCCCGAGCTGCGCCCAATCGGTGGTGGCGAAGTCGAGCCGCAGGTTCGTCGCCGAGGCGGTGCCGCCCATCGAGTGGCAGTGCGCGCAGTTGGCGTCGAGGTACGAGCGCGCGCGGCTCTCGAGCGCGTCGTTGCCAAACGGATCGACCAGCTTCTGCAGCGTCGCGGCCGCGGGCGGCGCGCTGGCGAACAGCCCGCGCATGGCCCAGTCGTCGAGCTGGTTGACGGTCCACCCCTCTTGGCTGACGACGTCGCGGTTGAGCTGCCGCGTGCGCGGGCCGAGCGGCACCGGCGTGTCGTTCTCGAAGTGGCAGGTCTTGCACTGATCGCTCGACGGCACGCGGTAGTCGCCGTCGCCGCGGTGGAGCGTGCGGCCGGCGACGAAGCGCGTCGCCTCGGCCTGGGCCGCGTCCCAGAGATAGGTCTGCAGGGTCCAGACGCCGTCGAGCTTCATCTCGATGCGGGTCTCGGCGAGCGTGCGCGCGCCGCCGGCCTCGTCGAAGTAGAAGCTCTTGAGGAAGGCGGTGCCGTCGGGGAAGGTCCAGTTGCCGGTGGCGTCGAAACCGATCTTGCCGCCCGGCGGCAGCGCCATGAAGCGCAGCTTCTTCGACTGATCGGCGAAGAGCGACGCGGCCACGTCGTAGGCGATGACGCCGTCGGCCGGTGTCTGCGCGGCGAGCGCGCCGGCGAAGAATCCATACTCGCTCAGCTTGTCGTGCGGCTGCCGCGGCGTCCGCGCGGCCAGCGCCACCGTCGGATAGGGCCCTTCGGTGACCAGCGGCGCGCGCGTGCAGGTGACCGGGGCGATGTCGGTCGTCGAGTGGTTGAAGGCGCCTTCGAAGTCGAGGTTGCGGTATGAGGCGCCGCCGTTGGTCGAGAAGCAGTTGCCGTTGTTGGCCGCGCCGTCGGCGGAGTCGATCATGCCGTCCCACAAGAGCTGCTCGGCCTCCTGCACACCGACGAGGCCGGTGATGGTCGACGCCTGATCGTGCGGATCGGTGCCGTTGGTGGACAGCCGGTTGTCGTGGATCCAGGCGCGATGCGGAAACGGATTGTAGCTGGTGTCCTTCTTGTAATCGTCCTGCTGCGTGACGAGGTAGCTGAAGAGGCCGACGCCGATCGATTCGTTCTGGTCGATGTCGTTGTGATGCACGACGACGTCGTCGGCGGCGACGATCATGACGCCGGTCCCCGAGGGCACCTGGCTCACGATCGAGCCCGGCGCGGCGAACGTCTTCTGATTGTTCGCGTGCACCTTGTTGTCGTGCACGTCGACGCGCTGGCAGCTCTTGCGCGGCAGGAAGGGGAGGCTGAAGGCGAGGATGCCGCCGACGTTGTCGTGCGCGTCGTTCTCGTAGACCTCGGCGTCGGCGGAGTTTTCGATCTCGATGCCGATGACGTTGCCCCAGACCTCGCTGCCCTTGACGATGATGTGCTTGGACTGGCCGACGTAGATGCCGGCGTCCGACGCGTACGAGACCTGGCAGTTGTCGATGACGATCTCTTCCGACTCGGTGGGATAGATGCCGTAGCCGCCGTTGTCGGCCGAGGGTCCGACGTCCCAGGTGACGTGCACGTCGCGCAGCGTGACGCCGGTCGACTTCTGAATGCGGATGCCCTGACCGGCCGAGTTCTTGATGTCGACGTGCTGCATGAGGAAGCCGTCGGCGTCGACGAAGACGCCGTTGGCGCCGCGCAGCTGACCGGCGAAGTCGAGCACCGCGCGCGTCGCTCCCGAGCCGCGCAGCTCGACGTTCGGCGTCGAGAGCGTCACTTCGTCCTTCAGCGCGTAGCGGCCGCCGCGGAAGCAGATCACGTCGCCGGGCTGCGAATCGGAGAAGGCGGTCTGGATGGCGTCGTGGTTGGCGTCGGCGTCGGCGGCCGGCGCGACGAAGGTGGTACAGCCGTCGAAGCCGTCCGAGCGATTGCAACCGACCCCGACCACGCCCAATAAGCAAACTACCCCGAGAAATCGCATCGCGGTAATATGCACCAAAGTGCGCGTCGGGACCGCGGTCGCATGCATGCTCCTCAGCGTCGGGACGGCCCGTGCGCGCGGCACCTGCGTCGTCGAGGGAAAGAAGACGACGCCAATCGTCATCGAAGTCGCGCCACGCGACGCGACCCCGTTCAAGCTGCGTGTCGAAGGCGTGCCGGTCGCGGTGGAGCTCGGGGGCCTGGAGACGCCGGCCACGGTGCACGTGCGCGGCGCCCTCGTGTTCGACGGCAAGGTGCGCGCCGGCGAGATTCCGGCGCGCACGAAGCGGACGGTCGAGTCGCTCAACGGGATGCTGCGGCTGCCGGCGTCGACGGAGAAGCTGACGCTCTACGCCAACGTGAGATCGAAGTGGGTCGACGCCGACGTGCACCTGCCCGGCGTGGAGCTGCGCGGCGTGAGCCTGCCGTGCGACGGCCTGACGATGGACGACGTGGCCTCGCCCAAGCCGTCGCTCGAAGACGACGGCAGCGCGCGGCTCGTCGCTGTCGGCAAGGTGGTGCACTTCCGCAATCAGCCGGGCCCCAAGGGGCAGGCGATGGAGGTGCTGCTCGACGATCCCGATGCGCTCGAGCTCAGGCGCCTCGAGGAGCAGGGCGGCTACCTGCGCGTCACCAACCGCTGGGCCGACGGAACGATGCTGACCGGCTGGGTGAAGCGCGAAGAGCTGACCGCGGCCGGCGCGCATCACGAGCGCATCGGCGACGTGACGCCGGTGACCGCGGCTTGCACCGACAAGCCGCGCGCAGCCGCGGCCAACGAGCGCGTCGTGACCGCGACGGTGGCGGCTGGGACGCAGCTGTTCGCGGCGCGCTACCTGGGCGCGTGGGGCAAGGTCGCGGAAGGCACGAAGCTACAGGTTCGCTTTCGCCCCAAGGACGACTGGGTCGAGATCGTGGGCGCGCCCGGCATCGTCAGCGTCACCTCGTGCGCGACGAACGTGACGCTCGACGACGCGTGGATCCCGCGCGCGGCCGTGAAGCTCCCTGCGGATGCGACCGCCGTCGCTCCGCCTGCTCCCTGATCCGCGCGCGCGCGGTGACTCTACGTGCGACGGCTCCGTCGCTGAGCAAGCGAGCGCTGCGTCTACGAGGCTACAGGCAACGCTTCAACCTGTAGCTCGAGACCGACAGTTTTCGATGTGAGTGTGTTGAAACTGCCGGCTATGTGCAGTGGCGCGTCGCTTGCTCTAGGGCCGCGGCAATGAATATCTCCAACAACACTCGCATCTACCTCGGCGCCGCGCTCGCGGCCTTTGTCACCATCGGTTGCGGCGGCGGCGGATCTTCGCCCGCGACGCCTGCCACGACGACCCCGGTCACCGGCACCCCCGACACCGGTGCGACCGGCCCCACCGCCGGCGCCCCCGCGCCGACCGATAGCGGCACCGCGCAGGCGCCCGCGCCGGCCGCTCCGCACGCCCATCACAGCCGCTGCGGCTGGATCGGCGCCGACACGTTCGACGCCGGCAAGGCCGCGTTCCTCGCCAACCCCGACTACTACGACGCCATCCACCCCAAGTGGGCGACGGCGCTGGCGGACGGCACCGTGCGCATCCTGTCGATGGCCGACGACGCGCAGATCATGGCGCTCGCCAAGGCGCATCACATCAAGGTCATCCCGCTCATCGACGTCGATGACGTCAGCTACCTGCGCAGCATCCTCTCGTCGCCGGCCAACATCGCCGCCCACGCGCAGGTGCTCACCGATATGGTCGTCAAGCACGGCTACGACGGCGTGGAGCTCGACTACGAGCATCTCTGGTCGGCCGCCGATCGTCCCACCTACACGGCGCTCATCGTCGCGGTCTCCGATCTACTGCACGCCCAGGGCAAGCTCCTGACGCTGGCGCTGCCGGCGATGGACGCGGACCACAAGGAGTCGGCGTACGACTACGTGCAGCTCCAGCCGCACGTCGACACCATGCACCTCATGGCCTACGACTTTCACTACATGGGTGGCGATCACCTGGGGCCGCTCGCGCCCAAGGGCTGGGTGCAGGACGTCGTGACGCGCGTGCAGTCGCTCGGCAGTCCCGAGAAGTACGTCCTCGGCGTCGCCAACTATGGCATCGCCTCCGGCTGGTACACGACCGCTCGCGACGCCGCGACGCGCTGCGCCGGCGGCGTGCATGCGATGTCGACCGACCACATGGCGGTCTGCCCGCTGAGCCACGCGGAGGCGGGGCTGTCGCCGCACTGCTCGACGTCCAATGGCGACGTCTACTTCGAGGACGTCGCGTCGCTCACCGAGAAGGTGGCGCTGGCCAAGGCGCACGGCCTCGGCGGCGTCGGCTACTGGACGATGGGCGACGAGATGGACGGCTTCTTCACGGCGATGCAGGCGCAGTTCCCGAACTAACGAACCGCTTCAGACCTTCGTCTCCGGCTCGGGGCTGACCGGCGACGGGGGAGCAGTGACCGCCTTCTTCTGCAGCCCGCTCACCTCCGCGCGCAACCGCGCGACCGACTCTTCCAACTCGTGAATCCGTCGCTGCGCATGGTTGGCGATACGCTCGCGATCGGCGCGTGCGATCTCCAGCTCGGCCAGCGCGGTCTTCAGATCGACGCGCACCGCGTTCAGCTCGCTGCGCAGATGCTCGCGCGCCGACGCCGACGACAGGCGATGCTCCTCGAGCTCTCGATTCGCCGTCGTCATGGCGTGTCCGAGGCGCGACAGCTCGGTGCGCGCTTCGGCCACTTCCTCCATCGCTTCCTGCAGGCGCTCTTCGGAGTCGGAGACGAGCGGCCGTGCCGGCACGGCCTGCACCGCGGGCGAGCGGCGCACCTGCGCCGACTGCTTTTTCTTGGTGGGCTTGAGCTGGAGGACCTTGCCCTTGGGCTTGAGCTGGATGACCTTCGATTTCGGTTTCAGCCTGAGCAGCTTGCCCTTGGGCGGCGGCTTTTTCGCCATGCCCGTATCATATCACGCGGCGCGGTCGCCGTCGGCGCGGTCACCCGTCGACGCGTCGCCCCGCGACGGCTCAGCTGCGGACGTACTCGAACTCGAAGGGCTGGCCGTTGATGCCGCGGTTGGGCGGGCCGATCCAGCTCGCCAGCTTGCCGGGCTCGTGAACCGGCCTCATCAGCGACTCGATGTACTCGATATCGCTGGCTGAAGGCAGCCAGTCGCTCTTGCGGCGGGCGAACTCCTCGGCCGAGATCAGGTTGCCCGCCGGGTCGAACGTCGTGCCGGCGTAGATGCCCTGGTTACGGTGGAAGCGGCGGTGCGGCAGCTTGAAGCGCAGCTCCGAGGCGACGCCGTTCTTGTCGAGCGTGCGGTTCCACTTGTCGACGGCACGCTGGCAATCCTCGACGTAGTTGTCGCGCAGGACCTCGTTCATGGCGGTGCGCAGCGGCACGTCCTTGTCGACGAGCTTGCCCTCTTCGAGGACGGTCATCTTGTAGCTGCCCTCGAGCGCCAGATGGTCGTCGTAGCGGTCTTCCTTGTAGCGCCCCTTCAAGCCGGCGGCGAAGAAGTCGGCGGCGTTGGAGGAGATCTCGCCGCCGAAGAGATCCTCGGAGAGCGAGAACCACAAATTGAGATACTTTTGCAGCGTTGGAATATCGATTCCGCCGAGCTTGCGCACGTCGGGATCCTGCTTCATGAGCTCCGCTGTGCGCGCGACCATGCGGTCGATGCCGGTCTCACCGACGAACATGTGATGCGCTTCCTCGGTCAGCATGAACTTGGTGGTACGCGCCAGCGGATCGAAGCCCGATTCGGATAATGCGTAAAGCTGATATTTACCGTCGCGATCGGTGAACATCGTGAAGAAGAAGAAATCGACCCAATTCTTCACCGGCTGATTGAACGCGCCCAGGATGCGCGGTTTGTCGGGATCGCCGGAGCGGCGCTGCAGGAGCCCTTCGGCCTCTTCGCGGCCGTCTTTGCCGAAGTACGACTGCAGGAGGTAGACCATCGCCCACAGGTGGCGCCCCTCCTCGAGGTTGACCTGGTAGAGGTTGCGCATGTCGTACAGCTACGGGGCGGTGATGACGAGCAGGCGCTGCTGCTCGACCGAGGCGGGCTCGGTGTCGCCCTGCGTGACGATGATGCGGCGGAGCATGTTGCGGAACTCGCCCGGCACCTCGTTCCACACCGGCTGACCGAACGAATCGCCGAAGCCGATCTTCTTGTCCGCCTCGGGCGGCGTCAAGAAGATGCCCCAGCGATAGTCAGGCATCTTGACGTAATCGAAGTGCGCCCAGCCGTCGGTGTCGACGGAGATGGCGGTGCGGAGGTAGACGTCGTGCCCCTGGTAGCCCTCGGGACCGACCGCCTTCCACCAATCGAGGTAGTTGGGGAGCCACTGCTCGAGGGCGCGCTGCAGGCGCTTGTCCGACGAGAGATTGACGTTGTTGGGGATCTTGTCGTTGGAAACCGCAGCCGACATCTACGTCCTCCTCCAGTCGAAGCTGGGGCGCTCGGGTTTGCCGTACAGCGAGAGCGCGCCGCGTTCGCCGGTCGCGTTGGGGCGCGTGAAGATCCAGTTTTGCCAGGCGGAGAGGCGGCCGTAGATCTTGGTCTCCATGGTCTCGGGGCCGACGCAGCGGAACGACGCCTCCATGCCGGTGAGCGCGTCGGGCGAGAGCGAGGCGCGCTCTTCGATGGCGAGGCGCAGCGTGTCGTCGAAGTCGAGATCGTCGGCCAGGACGGTGACGAGGCCGGCGTCGTTGGCGGCGTGCGCGTCGAGCGGCGCCTTCATGAGGCCGGGGAGCTCCTCTTCGATGCCGAGCATCTCGAGGCGCGAGACCCCGTTGGGCGCAGGCAGGTGGCAGTTGAGGTTGGAGGCCTGCACGTGCACCGGGTGTTTCGGATCGTCGAGCATGTAGCGGCGGTCGGCGGCGAGCGCCAGCTCCAGCATCGAGCCGACGAAGCACGACTCGGGGTCGAGGATCGCGAAGAGGGAGCGCGCGGTCAGATCGAGGCGACGCAGGACGCGCGCCATGTGCAAGACGGTCTCGTGGACCAGCCAGTGGCCGCGACGGGCGTCGAGCTCCGCGTCGGTGCGCAGCATGAGCTCGCGATCGCCGCGCGTCTTCAAGAGGAGGAGGCCGAGCTCCTCGTGGTTGAAGCGCAAGCGGAGCAGGGCATCGTCGAGCTCACGGAAGGCGCGAATCGGCCACCAGCTCGAGCCGGCGGCGACGATGGCGTCGACGCCGCTCAGCGCATTGTCGGGGCCGCGCATGGTGAGGGTGGCGGTGCGGCGCGCGCGATCGAGTGCGAGCTCCACGTATTTGTAGCGCACGCCCGAGTCGGAGACTTCGGGGGCGAGCGGCTCGAGCGTGATGCCGGGGCCCTTTTCTGCCGTCGAGAGCGCGGCCAGCCGCTTGGCGCGATCGCGCACGGTCTCGGCGAATTTAGAGCGCGGCGCGACGGCGTCGACGAGCTTCCATTCGACGGCGCGCTTGCCCTTGATGCCTTCGGCGAGCGTCGCGAAGACGTCGGCGAGATCGCGGCGGACGCGGCGCTTGTCGACGAGGCGCGTGAGCCCGCCCGTGCCGGGCAGGACCCCGAGCAGCGGGACCTCGGGCAGCGACACGGTCGAGGAGCCGTCGTCGAGCAGCACGACCTCGTCGCAGGCGAGCGCCAGCTCGTAGCCGCCGCCGGCGGTCGGCCCGTTGCACGCCGCGAGCGCGCGCAGCCCCGAGTTCGCCGACGCGTCCTCGAGCGACAGCCGCGTCTCGTTGGTGAACTTGCAGAAGTTCACCTTGAACGGATGCGACGACGACGCGAGCATGTGGATGTTTGCGCCGGCGCAGAAGATGCGATCCTTGCCCGAGGTCACGACGAGCGCGCGCACCTCCGGATGCTCGAAGCGCAGCCGCTGAATCGCATCGGCCAGCTCGATGTCGACCCCGAGGTCGTACGAATTGAGCTTCAGCTCGTACCCCGCCCGCAGCGGCGCATGCTCGTCCACGCCCATGAGCAGCGTCGCCACCCCCGACCCGTCCGTCGGCAGCTCCAGCTTCCAGTGCCGATACCGCGACGGATGCGTCTCGAATGCGATCGGATCCATACAAGATCAGTTATAAGATCCCTACCAGCATATCAAGCGTTATATTGCACAAG
>JAQBQH010000328.1 GCA_028287105.1 Myxococcales bacterium | reverse complement strand
CGCGCGAGGTGATCGCGGCGATGGAGCCGGTCGTCGAGATCGTCGAGCTGCGGTCGATCAACTTCGAAGCGCTCATCGAGTCGCCGGCCAAGGCTTGGCTCTGCCGCGCGCGCCGGCGCGATGTCGCGGCGCAGCCGTCGACGCGTCGCTGACAGGCCAGACCGCGTCGCCGCGTGGTTGATTCCTCAGCGCGCGACGCATGACCGCGCCCGCGTTACGTCGCGTATGCCGATGCGCGCATCGCGCCGACTCGCTCGAGCTGGCGGTAGGCCCACGATCCCAGACAGAAGTGGGTCGAGGCGACGGTCGCGCCCGCGGCGCCGAGGAGTCCGCCGGCGATCCTCCCGGCGCGACGGTGTCGCGTGACCAGCAGGAGTGCGGCGGTCGCCGCCCACGCCGCGGCGAGCGCCATGGCGAAGCGACGCGGCGCTGGGTTGTCGGGCAGCGGCTCGCTCTTGACGGCGCGTCTCAGCACCCGGTCGTAGAGTTGATCGAACGGATGCTTGCGCCGCGAGGCGCCGAGCGCCGAGACGAGAGCGAAGCCGAGCAGCAGCGCGGGCGAGGCGAGCGCGGTAGCGCTCGTGATCCACAGCGCGCTGAGCGATGGCGTGAGCCGCAGCCAGGGTCTGATGCGGCGAATCCTTCGATTCGCTCGGATCGGAAATCCCTGCATCGCCAGCGCGCGGTCGGTGAACGTTGCGTGTGCCATCGCCTCGACGGGGGTGCAAGGTTCGCGCGCGTCGTATGACGTGTATGTCACATGCCGCCGCCCCGCGACGCGCTGGTCTCGAACCATCTCGCACGAGCGGGCGGATGGTTCCTTCCTTGCTCTCTCGCCGGGCGCGCGACCGGCGAAGCGAAGGGGCATGCGGCGCATTCGACGATGCAACCTGCGCGCGCAGGCCGGGGCGCTACGGGTGGCCGTGCACGATGACGCCGCCGGCGCCGACCAGATAGACGTGGCGGCAGTCCGCACCCCAAATGTCGCGGATTTGCGTCGTCGTCGGCAGCGAGACCGTCGTCCAGGTCGCGCCGCGATCGGTCGAGTGGTAGAGCGCGGGCGTGACGTCGGCGACGTAGACGTCGTTGGGGCCCGAGCCCCAGACGGCGACCATGCCGTGCATCGACGCCGGCGGCGTGACGTCGGTGAAGGTGGCCCCTTCGTCGTCGGAGCGCGCCACCTCCGACGGCGTGCCGACCGCCCACAGATCGCCCGGGCCCGAGCCCCATAGATCGAGGACGGCCGACGGATTGCCGGTGGTCTCGGCCCAGGTGAAATCGACGAACTGATTGGCCGAGCGTGTGACGATCTTGCGGTTGTTGAGATCGCCGCCGGCGAAAACGTTGGTCGCGCTCTCGGCCCAGATGGTGTCGGCGGTGAGCGGCCGCGGCAGTGGCGGCGGCAGCTGCGGCGAGTGGCTCGCCCAGGTCGCGCCGCTGTCGCTCGAGAACAGGATCGCGTTCTGATCGGCGATGTAGACGTCGTTCGGTCCGGCACCGAACACGCTGAGGCCGAGGACGCCGCCGTTGTGGCGCACGATCCAGGTGACGCCGTTATCGATCGTGCGCACGACCGCGCGGTTGGCGCCGACGGCGTAGACATCGCTGGCGCTGGAACCCCACACGGCGTTCAGGTCGTCGGTCACGCCGCTGGCTGCCGGCGACCAGACGCCGCCGACCAGGTGCACGACGGTGCCGCCCGAGCCGACGGCGTAGACGTCGCCGTCCGATGCGCCCCACACGCCGGACAGCTCGGCGGCAGTGCCGCTCGCCTCGACTTCCCACGTCAGCGACGCCGGACAGCTGACCGCCGCGTCGGGCGGACCGCCGTCGCGCGGGCAGTGGTCCGGGTCGTGGCTACAGCAGCGCAACAGCAGCGCTGCCCCCAGCGAGAGCGAGGTATGCGACATCGGCAACAGGTAGGCACGCGGCGGCCGAAGCAATCGAGCGATTGCCCCTGCAGCGGATAAGGTAGGCGACCAGCGACCGTCTTATCGAGGTGCGCGATCATCGGCGGCGGCGCCCACTCAACGCGTAGATGAGCTGCTCGCGGCTCTCCAGCCCAGGCCGAGGGCCGTCAGCGCGGCTCCAAGGAGCAAGTAGAGCGGCTGAAGGGGCGGATGATTGCTGTAACCGACAATTGCGATCTCGACCCCCATCCAGATCAGCAACGCGACTCCAACCGCTGCCGCTGCAAGCGGCGCCAGCGGATGCCGGCGCCGAGCGAGCGCAACGGCGACGAGGGGGGCGAGTCCGAGAGCGCAGAACAGGATCAGCCCAGGGACGAAATAGGTCTCGAACGGCGAGCCCGCCAGCGCCGACAGGGGAAGCGGAATGATCTCACCTCGAGGCCCAAGCATCAAGGCGCCACCTCCGCCGAGCGCGCCCACGCTCAGCACGGCTTCGAGGGCGACGGCTGCCTTCGCGAGCGGCCACAGGGACGTTCTGGATCGATCGAGTTGCGTGCTCATCCGCCTGCTACTCCGCCGACCAGCTTGGCCAACCGCTCTTGCAGCTCGCGGCAAACCTCTGCCGTCCCTCGTGTGCGCGCCCCGTGCCAATGGTCGCCGCCGCAGGGCCCGAGCCGAAACGCGCATGGTTTGCGCCGCGACCGGCCGCGGCCGCAGCCGTTGCGCCCGGTGGTCGCGGCGCCCGGTCGTCGCCGCGTGGCACCACATTCGCACTCGTGCGCGACATGCACATCGCATTCGCCGCCATCGCGGCCGCTGCCCTACTCTGGATCGCGGCCGAGCATCTCCACCTCGAGCGCGCAGTAAGTCGGATCCATCCAATCGCCCCCGCGCCGCCGCGGTATCCGTCCCTGACGGTCGTCCGGCCCATCCGTGGAGTCGACGTCGGCGCCGCCGACAACGTCCGGGCTCTTCTCGCCAGCGAGTATCCGGCGCCTCTCGAGCTGCTATTCGTGTTCGACGATGAGCGCGACCCTGGCGTCGTCGTCGTGACCGACGTATTGGCCGAGAGCCCGCTTGCGCCGGGCGTCACCGCGCGCGTGTTATATTCTGGCGCTCCGCCGGCCGGTCGGACCGGCAAGCTGCACGCGATGGTGCTCGGCGCTCGCGAAGCTCGCGGCGAGCTCATTGGGTTCAGCGATTCGGACACGCGCGTCGATCGCGATCTTCTGCGCGTTCTCGTCAACGAGCTTCTGGCAAATCCCGATGCCGGCGATGTATTTGCACCCGCCCGCGCTGACGGCCCCGCCTCGACCGCCGGCGACGTCGGCTACGCGCTCTTGCTCAACGTTTGGTACGGCGCACCGGCGGCGGCGCTCGCCGGCGAAGCGCGCACGCTGCCGTTCATCATGGGCCAGATCATGATCTTTCGTCGCGAGGCACTTGCGGCCATCGGCGGCGTCGAGAGCGCGGACGGCCAGCTCGTCGATGACATGTACCTCGGCCAACGCATGGTCGCCGCCGGCTGGCGCAACGTCATTGTCGATCGACCGCTGCACATCGTCACTGGCGGTATGGGCGTGCGCGACTTCCTCCGCCTCATGCGCCGCTGGGTGCTGTTCTCGCGCAGCGGGCTACCCGCTCGGCTGACGCGACCGGCCTACGTTCACGGCGGGGCCATTTGGCTCGCCATCGTCGTCACCGCCGTCGGCGCGTGGTGCGGATGGTGGACGGCTGTCGCCATCGGTGTCGCCGCGCTCGTCGCCGCCTGCACCAGCGATCGCGCACTCTACGCCGCGCTCGGCGGCGCGCCGTTACCCCGTCGCTTCGTCTGGATGACGATCGCCATCGCGCTCGCGGGCCCCTTCGTTGCCGGCTCGATGTGGTTCAACCACCACGTAGACTGGCGCGGCCAGGACTACGCCATCGACGACGAGGGGCGCCTCGAGGCGGCTTCGAGGTCAGCGCGATGACGCTTTGCCGCGTGCGGCAAGATGTGGCGCGGCCGATGCACGGGTTCGCGGCATGATTGCAGATCACTTGAGTCGTCACGAGGAGCTCGCGCTCTGCAAACGCTATCGTCGCGGGCATGACCGGCGAATCGAGGAGCGGCTCGTTCGATCGCAGATGGGCCTCGTGCACCGATTGGCGCGCACGCATGGTGGCGACAACGTCGACCACGACGATCTGGTCCAGGAGGGCTTGGTCGGCCTCCTGAAGGGAATCCGCCGCTTCGATTCCGCGATTGGCGCCCGTTTGTCGACGTACGTCGTCTGGTGGATTCGCGCCTATCAGTACAGCTACATCATCAAGAACCATCGGCTGGTGCGGCTGGGAACGACGCAGACGCAGCGGCGACTGTTCTTTGGCCTTCGCGGACTGCGCGCCCGGTTCCTCGCGTGCGGGCTCGAGCCGACGGACGAGCGCATGGCCGCGCATCTCGGCGCCAATACCGACGAGGTACGCCAGATGGCCGAGCGTCTCGATTCTCGCGAGCTCTCGCTGGACGTCCCCGCGCACGACGATAGCCCAGAGAGCTTTGGCGCCGGTATACGCGCGTCGAGCCCGCTCCCTGAACAGCTGGCGATGGCTCACGAGTCCGAACGCATCGTCGGGCAAGAGTGCGATCGCTTCCGCGCCACGCTGACGGGCCGCAAGCGCGAACTGTTCGACGCGCGCTGGCGTCACGATGAGCCGCCGACGCTGCAGGCGCTCGGCGACCGCTTCGGCGTCTCGCGCGAGCGTATTCGCCAGATCGAGCGATCGATGCTGAACGAGCTGCGCCGCCGACTCGAGCCGCGCTTGGCGCTCGCGGTCTGAGCGTCCGACGCGTTGCGGCTCTGCGGCTCCAGGGATTGCAGGCCTTCGCAGCAGGGATGGCCCACCAGCTGCAAGGCCGGTGGGCATGGATAAGCTTACGATTAGGGGTTTCATGACGGCGATGCCCCATACCGTCGGCGTCCAAGAGTCGCTCACGACCGCGCGCGAGCTGATGCGCGCGCACCGCATTCGCCATCTGCCGGTGCTCGACGGCGACCGGTTGGTCGGGATTCTGTCTGATCGCGACCTGGCGCTCGTCAGCGGGCTGAGCCGAGTCGACCCTGACCGCGTCGCCGTCGCGGAGGCGATGATGCGGGACCCGCAATGCATCTCGCCGGACAGCTCGCTCGAGTGGATAGCGACGTCCATGGCGCAATCGAAGCAGGGCTCCGTGATCGTGGCCGACCACAGTCGGGTCGTCGGTATCTTCACGACGGTCGATGCGCTGCGCGCGCTACAGGAGTTACTAGGCCGTGCGCGCCGTCGGCGGCGAATCGCCAACCCGACGACTCACGTCAGGTAGCACGGCGCCTTCGGGCGACGGTACGGAGGATGCACCGACCGACGCCACAGGAGGCCTTCATGAAACCGCTCGCGCTCGCCCTCGTCGCCTGCTCACTCGTCGCCCCAAAGACCGCTTCTGCGAAAACGCCGACCAGCCAGGATATGACCGGCAAGCAGGAGCACAAGATGGCCAACTGCCCGTCGACGGTGCCCACGGCCAAGACCAGCATCGCGGACAGCAAGGGCGGCGTCGCGCTGACCATCACGGGCGCCAACGCGGCCGCCGTCACGGAGATCCAGCGGCGGGCAGGGGTTCAGGTCAACATCGCCGTGCAGCCGGAGCGAGGCGCCATCGAGCACACCGGCGACGGCACTGGTAGCGGCGAGCTCGGCTACTGCCCCGGCATGGAGCAGGGCTCTGTGATGACGGTCGACAACCTGCCCGACGGAGCACGCATCGTCGTCCTCGCGCACAACCGCGCAGATGTGGCCGGGCTCCGCCAGCGCACGCGCGACCGCCTCGGTCGACTCGAAGCGAAGCGCTGATCCGCCAACGGGCTCGCCGACCTACTTCTTGCCGGGATCGGGCGCGTACTGCTGGAGGCGGTACTGGATGGTACGCGGAGAGATTCCGAGAATTTCGGCGGCGCGCGAGGTCGACCCGCCCGTGTGCTCGAGCGTCTTCAAGATCGTGTAACGCTCGACCTCGTCCATCGTGGCGCCGGGAACCAACGGCATGCCGTCGGGTCGCTTCTGCGCCGACCCGATGGCCGCCGCGAAATCTTCCACGCCAATCGCAGGCTTCTTGCTGACGATCACGGCGCGCTCGATCACATTCTCCAGCTCGCGCACGTTTCCCGGCCAATCGTAGGCGACCAACTGCGCGAGTGCCGCGTCGGTGAAGCCTTCTATCGTCCTCTCGTTTTCGCGTGAATACTTCACCAAGAAGTGCGACGCCAGGATTGGAATGTCGGACGGACGCGCGCGCAACGGTGGCATCTCGATGGAGACGACGTTCAAGCGATAGTAGAGGTCTTCGCGAAACAGTCCGCTCTTGACCCGTTCCAACAAATTGCGGTTGGTCGCGGTGATGATGCGGACATCGACCTTGATGGTCTGGGTCCCGCCGACACGTTCGAACTCGTGCTCCTGCAGGAAGCGCAGCAGCTTGACCTGAATCGACGGGGAGATCTCGCCGACTTCGTCGAGGAAGAGGGTGCCGCCGTCGGCCTGCTCGAACCGGCCCTCGTGACGACCAATGGCACCGGTGAACGAGCCGCGCTCGTGGCCGAAGAGCTCGCTCTCGAGCAGCGACTCCGCCAGCGCCGCGCAGTGAAGTTTGATGAACGGCTTCTTCGCGCGCGGGCTGTGCTCGTGAAGCGCGGCCGCGATCATCTCCTTGCCGGTGCCGCTCTCGCCATTGATGAGGACCGACGCGCGCGAGGCGGCCACCTGCAGCACGGAGTCGAACACCTGCTGCATGGCGGGGCTGGAGCCGATGATGTTGTCGATGCGATGCTTGGCGGAGAGTCGCTGATGCAGCTGTCCGGTTTCGGCGCGCAGCCGTTTGCGCTCGATCTCGCGCTTGAGCACGAGTGAGAGCTCGTCGATGTTCACCGGCTTGGTCAGATAGTCGGCGGCGCCCTGACGCATCGCCTGAACCGCGCTCTCGACGGCGCCGAAGGCCGTCATGACGATGACGACGCACTCGGGATCGCGCTCGTGGATCCTCTGCATCAGCTCGAGCCCGGTGAGGCCCGGCATCTTCAGATCGGTGACGACGACGTCCGGCGCGAACGCCTCGAGCTTGGGGAGCGCCTTGAAGCCGTCCGCCGCGGTCTCGACCGCGTACCCCTCGTCTCGCAACAGCTCCGCCAGCGCCGTGCGGGCGTTGGCTTCGTCGTCGACGATGAGGACACGTTCGCGCTCCATGGCACCCCTACTGTGCGTTACGCCCGGGCCAGAAGCCAGCCCATGAAATCGGTCACGGTGATGATGCCGCGGAGCTCCCGTCCCGAGAGCACCGGCAGCGCGCCGAAGCGCCGATGCAAGAGGGTCGCCGCCGCCTCGCTCGCCGGACGTTCGGAGGCCGTCGTCGACACGCGCTGGCTCATCGCGTCCACCACCAACAGGCCGTCCTGGCGCTCGGCGTCACTGTCGCGCAGCCAGTCGCGACCCGCGGCGAGGACATCACGGTCCGACAGCATGCCGATCAGCTCGTCTGCGCGCATGACCGGAAGATGGCGCAACCGACGCGCTTGCATGGTCTGCCAGGCCGCGGCCAGCGTCGTGTCCGACGTTACCGTCGACAGCGGCGGCGGCGTCATCAGCTGCGCGACTGAAGGGCAGCCGCGCTGCGTCGCGCTGTCCGCTTCGAGGGATACCAGGACAAAGCGCAACGCATCGGTAGCCGTGAAGATGCCGGTCAGCCGTCCGTCCTCGACGACCGGCAGACACGAGTACCGGCCGGCGACCATCTGCCGGCAGGCGCTGGCGACGGTTGTGGTCGGCGCGGCGCTGTGTACGGCGGTGATCATCACCTCACCGACGAGCGCGCGCTCATCCGCCGCGACGACGTCGCGAAGCGACAGAATGCCGACCAGTGCAGGGGCGACCACCGGAAGATGGCGGACGCGACAGCTCTGCATCAGCATCGCAGCATCGCGCACCGAGCTGGACGGCTGGATCGTGATCGGTCGCGGCGTCATGAGGACGTGGACGCCGGAATCGGTTCCCACGCTGTCTTGGGCGAGCATACGATCGCAGGTGAGCAAGCCACGCGCCAGCGGTTGCCGGGGGTTCGGTCGCAGGCTTGCGCGTGATTTGCGTGGGCGCCAATGCACGCCGCAGTTTTTGCGCGTTTTCTCGAAGCCCACCCGCAGCCGCCGTTTGGATCGATTCCTGCTCGACAGGGGCTCATGACGGACATCCGAAAGATTTTGGTCCCGGTCGATTTCTCCGACGGGGCGAGCGTCGCCCTCGAGCTGGCGGCGAGCTTCGCCAAGACCTTCGGGGCGAGCGTCGAGCTGCTCCATGTCTGGACGCCACCCTTGATGGTGCCGATTCCGATCGTCGTGGTCACGCCACGGTCCGACCAGCCGCTCAGCCTCGAGGAGCTGGCGAGCACCACCGCCAGCGCGCAGATGAAGGATCTGGTGGAGCAGCTGCGCAAGCAGGGAATCGAGACGCAGGCGCGCGTCGGCATCGGCTCGCCGGCGCACGAGATCGTCGAGCTGGCCACCCTCGGTCACTTCGACCTCATCGTCATGGGAACGCACGGGCACGGCGGTTTGGCGCATGCGCTTTTGGGCAGCGTCGCCGAGAAGGTCGTACGTCGCGCGTCCTGCCCGGTGTTGACCGTGCGCGCGCCAAAATCGAAGTAGAGGGGGAGCCTCATGCATTTTGCGCGAATTCTGGTTCCAACCGATTTTTCGACGAGCGCGGCGAGTGCCATCGAGGTCGCCGTGGCGTTGGCCGCCCAGGTCGGGGGCAGCATCGATCTCGTCCACGTCTTCAATCCGCCGGCGCTCATGCTGCCCGACGGCAGCACGTTCGTCGCCTCACCCATGGCGCTGTGCCAGGCCAGCGAACATGCCGATGTCGCCATGGCCGAGGCCACGCGAGCGATCGAGAAGATCGTCGGCGGCCGGGTCCGGGTCGGTGGCTACACCCGGATCGGACCGGCGGTCGATGAGATCGTCCGACTGGCGAGCTCCGGCGAGTACGACGTCGTGGTGATGGGGACCCATGGGCGCACGGGCGTCGGGCGGCTGCTGCTCGGCTCGGTTGCCGAAGGGGTGATGCGCCGATCGCCGATTCCCGTCATCACGACGCGCCAGCCGGCGTCGCCGTCCGCGAGGGTCGACGTGGCGCCGCCGGCGAGCCCGGCATAGGGCGTGCTTCGGTGGAGCGCATGATCCAGCAAATCCTGATACCGACCGATTTTTCGGACGTCGCGCAACGGGCAGTGGAATATGGCTGCCAGCTGGCGACACGGCTGGGCGCGCGAGTAACCCTCTTGCATGCGTTTTCGCCCGGCATCGTCGCGCTGCCGGACGCGGTTTTCGCCGCCACCGACGCGGAGCTGCGGCTCCTCGAAGAGGCGGCGCAGCATCACCTGCGAGCCATCGCCGTGGAATCGCAGCGAGCCGGGCTGCAAATCGAGTGTGTCGCGGTCGAGGGCGTGGCGGCCGAGACGGTGACGTCGTACGCCAGGCAGCGACAGTTCGATTTGATCGTGATGGGAACGCACGGGCGGCGCGGTCTCACGCATGCGCTGCTCGGTTCGGTGGCCGAGCGCGTGCTTCGTGCGGCGCCCTGTCCCGTCTTGACCGTCGGGCGCACGGCCATCCAACCGATGCAGGAGGCCGCGCTGTAGGGTCGGCGAGCGTCTCGGCGCGGCTCTCGTCAGGGGCGCAACGGCAGTCGCACCTGGAAGCGCGCACCGCCCGCAGGGGACGTCTCCAGCGTGAGCGTCCCGCCGTGCTGTTGCACGATCGAATGGACGAGCGACAGGCCGAGACCGTTGCCGCTGTCCTTGGTGGTGAAGAATGCATCGAAGATGCGATCGCGGGCGGCCGCTGGCACGCCGGGACCGCTGTCGTCTACGCAAACCGAGAGATGATCGCCCTCGACCGCCGCGACCAGGCGCACCGCGCCGCCCGCTGGTGTCGCTTCGATGGCGTTCAGCACCAGGTTGACCAGAGACTGGCGCAGCCGCGCCGCATCCGCCGGCAGCGACGGTAGCGCGCCGAGATCGGCCTCCAGCGTCAGCTGGGCTGCGACGGCCTGCGGGCGCAAAAGCTCGATCACCTGGCCGATCAGCTGCGCGACGTCGACGGGCGCGCTCGAGCTCTCGCGCGGCCGGGCGAACTGCAGGAACTCGTCGAGGAAGGCGGCAAGCCGCTTGATCTCCGACTGCACCAGGACCAGCGGCTCGAAGATGTCGGGGGGCAGGTTCGGAAGGCGCTTGAGGCGGCGCTCGAGCACCGTCAACTGCAGCGCCGCGGCGTTGAGCGGATTCTTGATCTCGTGCGACAGCCCGGCAGCCAGCGTACCGACGGCGGCCAGCTTCTCCGCGCGTAGCGCGCGATGCCCGAGCTCGCGCCGCTCTTCGACGAGGCGCACGTGATGGAGCGCCTGCTCGACGGTCAGCAGGAGGTCGCCCGGCGGCGTCGGCTTGACCAGGTAGGCAAACGCGCCCGCGCGCACGGCGGCGGCGGCCGATTCGGTGCTGGCGTGGCCGGTCAACAAGATCACCTGGGCGTCCGGTGCGTTCGCCCTCAGCGCGCGCGCCAGCTCGATGCCGTCGCCGTCGGGCAGCCGCAGATCGACGAGCGCGACGTCGAAGCCCTTGGCGGCTTCAGCACCCGCCGCAACCACGCCGCCGGCGCGCCGAACGACATATCGCGCCTCGCCCAGGATCTCCGCCAGGTTGTCGACGAGCGCGGCGTTGTCGTCGACCAGGAGGACCACGCCGCGCCGGTCAGGCATGGAGACGCTCGACCGCCTGCACCAGGGCTTCGGTATCGAAGGGTTTGATCAGAATGGCGGCGCTCGGCAGTGGCGGTGGTTGATCGATGTGGGCGGTAATGACGATCATGGGCAGCCCCGGGAACTTGGCCGCCAGCCGGCGCATGGCCTCGCCGTCGGCGCCGCCGGGGACGCGCAGGTCGACGACGCCGCAAAACGGGCGGATGCCGAGATGCTCGGTCTCGAGCACCGTGTGCGCTGTCACCGCCGAGAAGCCGTAACTGCGCAGCGCCTCGGTGACGCTGTCGGCGACATCGAAGTCGTCCTCGACGAGCGCGACCAGGCCGTTACGCCGCGCGGCGCGGACCAGCTCGAGCATCTGCGCCAGCGGCACCGGCTTCGGCAGGACCGCGAGGAGCCCTTCGTGGCGGGCAGCCTCCAGATCGTCTTCGGCGGTGTAGGCGCTGACGACGATGGCGGGCAGCCCGGGATCGATGCGCCGAATGCGTTGCACCAGCTCGGCGCCGCCCATCGACGGCATGCGCATGTCGGACACCAGTACGTCGAAACGAGTCGTCGCCGCGGCGGCTAGCGCCATCTGTCCCGAGTCGGCCACGGTCACTTCGGCGCCGGCGTCCATGAAGATCTCGGCTAGATTCTCGGCGAACGCTGCGTTGTCGTCGACGACGAGGTACCTACGCATGCACGGGCCCGATGGGCAGACGGACGACGAAGCGGGCGCCGCCGCCGGCGCGGGGTGCGTAAGCGACGTCGCCACCGTGACGCACGATGATGCGTTTGACGAGCGCCAGGCCGAGGCCGATGCCCTGGACCTTGGTCGTGATGAGCGGCTCGAACAGGCGTCGTCGCGTCTCCGGATCGACCCCTGGGCCCGTGTCCTCGATGGCGATCTCGACGACGGCGCCGTCGACGCGGCCGTCGATGCGCACCTCACCGTCGGCCCCCGCCGCATGAATGGCGTTGTCGACCAGGTTCAAGAACACCTGACGGATCTGCTTGGCGTCGCCGTCCACCGGCGGCAGGGTGTCGACGCCGGTGACCTGGACCCGCGTTGCCGTCGAGAGCGCAGCGAGCACCGAGGCGAAGGTGTTGTCCAAGCGGATCTCTTCGCGTACGAGCGGCCGATCCCGGATCATGTCGAGCAGCGCCGTGATGATGCCGTTGGCGATCCCGAGCTGTTCGCCGATGCGTCCCACGTGCTTCTTGGCGCGCTCGTCGCTGCCGACCCGCTGGTCGAGGATGTAGAGGGACGACTCGATGACGGCGAGCGGATTGCGGAGCTCGTGACCGATGGAGCCGATGAGCTGCCCAAAGGTCGCCAGTCGCTCGGTGCGCGCCTGCTGCGCGATCAGATCCTCGCGGTACGTGTGCAGCATGATCGCCAGCTCGAGATCGAGGATCCTGCCGACGGCACGGCGGCCGTGGCGCAGCGCAGTCGGGTCCTGCAGGAATTCGGCGTCGACGATCTCGTTGAGCTCGCGGCGCAAGACGTTCATCGCACCGAACATGTAATGTTGCGGCAACGCGATGCGAACGTGAACGCGGCCGATGCGGCACCGCAGCTCGAAATAGTCTTCGTTCCACGGTCCGCTCAAGAGCCGGTCCATCCAGTTGATGAGCGAGACCTTTAGCTGGCCGACGCGGCTCTCGCCCCCGATGAGCGCCTCGCGCGCTCCATCGTGCTGGAGGATGCGCGCATAAAAGCTCTCGGCGATGCGGGCGAAGTGCGGCGCCGCGTGCGGATGCAGCGCACGCAGCGCAGCCTCGTCATCGCCGCTCCAGTCGATGTAGCGCTTCAGCTCGTCGAACACGGGCTCCATGCGCGCGTATGGTAGCGCGGGTGTGGCTCGTCGGCACCATTGCCGGGGAGCTCGTCGGCGTCGAGCAACAGTCGTGCCGGCGGCGCCACGACGCCTGCAGCGTCGCCGGTCGACGCCGCGCGCATGGTTTGCGCCCCTCTCGTCCGGCGGCGCAAGACCTGCGCGAATCGCCGGTGCGGCGACTGTCGACCCGCCCGCACTGCTGGCGCGCGGCGTGCAGCGCGACGCAGTATGAACAAGACAACCATTCGTGCGTACATGACAGCGTCGCCGCACACCATCGGTGTCGACCAGTCGCTGGCCGCGGCCACGCAGATGATGCAGGCGCACAAAGTCCGGCACCTGCCGGTCCTCCGCGGCGGTGAGATGGTCGGCCTCCTGAGCGAGCGTGACATCCAGCTCGTCGCCGGGCTGCCGTCGGTCGATCCGGCGACGTTCACCGTCGAGGACGCAATGTCAGAGCCCGTCTACTCCGTCACGCCGGACACGCCACTGGAAGAGGTCGCCGCCGAGATGGCCGCGCACAAGTACGGCGCCGCTGTGGTCACCGAGGGCGGGCACATCGCCGGTGTCTTCACCAGCGTCGATGCGCTCTACGCGCTCGCCGACGGCGCGCCCACCCGGAATCGGCGCGCGCCAGGAGCCTGACCCATGAGCGAGCCACGCCAGCTGCACTGCTACCAATACGTCAACGTCCCCTACGAAAAGGTGCGCGACGCCCTCACTCGAGATGCGCTCGGGATCTTTCAGCGCGCCACCGCATCGGCGACCTCACGCGCCCGCGAGCTGGTCGCGACGCTGCACGTCGCTGTGGGCGCGCTCGAGGTCGGAGCGGACGTCAAGATCGACGTTCGCGCGTCGAAGGAGAAGGTCTCCGCGTTCGGCGAGCGCACGACGGAGCTCGAGATGAAGTGGACCGCCGCGAACAACGCGGCGCTATTCCCCGCCATGGAAGCGACCTTGTCCTTGTACGCGCTGGCCGCGAAGGAGACGCACATCGCGCTGCATGGCCGATATCGCCCCCCGCTCGGCCTCGTCGGCGGCGCGCTCGACGCCGTCGTCGGACACCGCGTCGCTGAGGCGTCGGTGCTGAACTTCCTGCAAGACGTCGCCGCCCGCATCAACCGCGAGCTTGGCTGAGCAACCGCGACACAAACGCGGGTTGGCGATCGACTTGCAAGAGAGTGGCGCGGAGGTCATCGATGAGCGAGACGACAGGACAGTTGAAGGATGAGCTGCAGAAGAGCCTGCACCTCTTGGGCACGCTGCGGGACGAAGTGCGCTTGAAGCTTCACCTGGCCGGCATGGATGCCAAGGATCGCTGGAAGGCGCTCAATGCCGAGGTGGACAAGGTGTCGCACCGAACGGCTCTGACCTCGCATACCATCGTCGAAGAGTTGGTCACGCAAGTGCGCGCCTTCAAGGCGTCGCTGCGCGGAGACGGCTGAGGTTCGCTGGCGAGGACCGCCAGCCCGGTCGGTGACGTTCGGCGGCCGCCAGCCCGCCGCTCGTTCGGGCCCTCGCTTTGGGTGAAGAGGCACGAACCGTGCGCTTCGGGCCGTCGAATCGCGCGAACGTCTGGCACGAAGCGCGCAGAGAGAGGCGTCGGAGGCTCCCGATGAACCTGCGTAAAATTCTCGTCGCGGTCGATTTCTCGACCGATTCCGAGCGGGCGATCGACGCGGCGGTCGAGCTGGCGACCGGCAACGAGGGCAGCCTGACGCTGTTGCACGTGTACGAGACTCCGGCGTTCTCGACTCCCGATCTGGGCATGTACATTCCTGCGCCGGAGCTCACCGCCGACATCATCGCCCAGGCGCGCCGCGGGCTCGACGAGCGAAGGGCGCGCTGCGCCGACAAGGGCGTCTCGGTGGACGTCGCCTGGGTCGCCGGTGCGCCGGCGGCCGAGATTGTCCGTTATGCGTCGGCGCACGACTTCGGGCTGATCGTCGTAGGTTCGCACGGACGGCGCGGCTTCCGCCGCTTCGTGCTCGGTTCCGTTGCCGAGATGGTCGTTCGAACTGCCGATCGCCCGGTCTTGACGGTGCATCCTCATGCAACAGAGTCGGCGGTGGCGGCGGCGGGCGCGCCCTGAGTCGCCGCCGCTCGTCAGCGTTCCCTTGCTCCGGTCTTCCGCACTGACGAGCTGCACGCGGCCGACTGGTGGATGATCGTCGTATGCGCCGCACCGGTGCTGTCCTCGATCGAGCGGGCAAGGCTCGCGGACCGCGTCCGTCGCTCGCATCACGAACCTACGGCCTATATTTGCCACTGTCATGCGCGCGCTTCGTCTCGAACGTCAGGGTCCGCTCGAATCCCGGCCGCTCGAGATGGTCGAGGTGGCCGATCCGGATCCGTTGCCGCGGCAGATTCGTGTTCGCGTCCACGTATGCGGCATTTGTCGAACCGACCTCCACGTCATCGAAGGCGATCTGTCGCCGGTGCGCATGCCAATCATTCCCGGCCATCAGGTAGTCGGTATCGTCGACCGCCTCGGGCCGGGCTGCCGCCGTTTCGCCATCGGCGATCGCGTGGGTATCGCCTGGCTGCGGCACACCTGCGGCGCGTGCGCGTTTTGCCTCGGGGGAGAAGAGAATCTCTGTCCTGGCTCCAAGTACACCGGCTGGTACGAAGACGGGGGGTACGCAGAGCTCGCGGTCGTGCACGAGGACTTTGCCTACGCCATTCCCGATGTGTTCTCCGACGACGAAGCGGCACCACTTCTGTGCGCCGGGATCATCGGCTACCGGGCGTTGGCGCGCAGCCGCGTGCCCGACGGTGGACGGCTGGGGCTCTTCGGCTTCGGATCGTCGGCTCACGTGACGATGCAAGTCGCTCTGCACCGTGGCTGCGAGGTGTTCGTGTCGACCCGCGGCGAGGCTCACCGGCGGTTGGCGCACGATCTCGGCGCCGCTTGGGTTGGCGACGCCGACTCCTTGCCACCGGTTCCCCTCGACGGAGCGATCCTTTTCGCGCCGGCGGGTGAGCTCGTTCCTGCCGCGCTGCGCGCGCTACGCAAGGGCGGTACGCTGGCGTTGGCCGGCATCTACATGACGCCCGTACCGGCCATGACGTATGAAGCCCATCTGTTCCACGAAAAGACCCTGACCAGCGTCGAAGCCAATACGCGCGCCGACGGTGAGGCGCTGCTCGCGATCGCAGCGGCGATCCCCATCAGGCCGCGCCGTCAGCTCTTCGAGCTGGCCGACGGCAGTCGTGCGCTTGCGATGCTCGAGCATGACGGGATCGAGGGCACCGGTGTTGTCGTGATCGCGCGCTGAGGACTTCGCTGCGTCGACGCCGCGGACAAATGTGCGAGCGTTCGCCGCGCGCTCAGTGCGAAGCGTGCTCGGCGCGATAATCGGCGAGCAGGTGTTCGATTCGTGCCAGAAGATCGGGCGGCACCAGGCGTTCCCCCAGCGCCTGCCGGGCCTTTCGTGCCGCCTCGAAGAACTGCGAGCGGAAGGTCTCCGAGACCGGTACCGGCTGGAGTCCCTGGCGAGCGAACAGACCACCGAGCAGCTCATCGTCCTGCTGCCGGCCGAGATCTTCCATGCGGGCATCGCCCTTGGCGAAGCTGGCCCGGATCGCGTTCTGATGCTCGATCGGCAGCCGATCGAGGCTCGCATGCGAAATCAGGACGCACGCGGTCAGATATCGAATCCGGAGGCCGACGATATAGCGCGCACGCGCCGACCATTGAAACGCCAGCGCCGCCGCGGGGATGCTGATGAAACCGTCGACCTTGTTGTCATCATACGCACGGCTGGCGCGTTCGACCGCCGCGGGCTCGATGCTCAGCCCCATCTTCCGCTCGGCAGCGATCTCGCCGCCGAACAGGTCCCAGGCCCACAGACGCGTCTTTCTCAGCTCGCTCATATTGCGAATCGGCATGCGTGAGAAAACGAGCGCCGGTCCCAGACCGGTCGTTCCCATGAGCGCGTATCCTGACCGTTCCGCTTCCTGATTCAGGTCTGGTCGCAAGAGGTGCATCACATACGCTGCCTCATCTCGATCCTGAAACAGCGCCGGAATGCTGAGCACGCGCATGGTCGGCATCGCCGACTCACAATAGGGACCTCCCGAGAGCAGCCCGTCCAACTGCCCTGCCTGCATCCTTCGGGCCGCCTCCATCTCGTCGCCGGCGATACCGCCGAAGTACCATTTGATGTGCACCTTTCCATTCGTCATTCGCTCGATATCGTTACCCATCGACTCGACCAAACGCGCCCACGTGGTCCCAGTGGGGCTAACGGTCGCGATGCGCAAGACACGTCGCTCTTCCGCACCAACGGCAGTAGAGAATGACGACCACATCAAGAACACGAGAATGAAACGCATTCTCATCGGGCTGCCCCGGTCACCAATGCCATCGTCAAATGGAGGTTCTCTCCTCGCCGCAGCATGATGTGAACCGGTAGGCTGCGCAGCCCGCCCGCGCCGCGAAGCTCGATGACGTGTGCCCCCACCGGTAGCTGGAAGGCGAGGGTCGGCGTCACGTACGCGGTCGACACGCCGTCCAGCCACACGTCGGCCGCTCCGTTGGCGTCCACCGAGACGGTTCCCGTGGGATTCTTTTCCGGCGTCAGCTCGAGCATGA
The DNA here is from genome assembly GCA_028287105.1 of Myxococcales bacterium. Lineage (GTDB taxonomy): Bacteria > Myxococcota_A > Polyangia > Palsa-1104 > Palsa-1104 > JAQBQH01. The sequence continues at coordinate 2,714 of JAQBQH010000328.1, read as the reverse complement.
GCTCCGGGTCCTTGTCTTCCGGTTTGAGCGCGTGGACCAGGATCTCGTAGCCGGCGAGCTCCGCGCGAATCTCGTGAAAATCGTCATCCACGACATTGATCGTCGTCGGCGTCGTACCAGCCGCGAGCGTACGGTCGACGTAGATGGTCGCCCCCGGCGGCGCCGTCTTGACGACGATACGGCGCGACTGCGGCGGCAGCACCACCTCGACGAGCCGTCGGTGGGCCTCGCCGTCTACTTCCACGGTCCGCTCGACCGTTCCCAAGCCTTGTCGGCGCAGGACGATCCGATGCGTGCCTCTGGCCAGCGCGACCGCCGTGGGCGTCACTTCCTCGACTCGCTTGCCATCCACCTCGACGACAGCCCCGGCCGGATCGGAGACGATGATGATGCCGTTGCGGGCAACGTCGGCGCCCTTGCGCAGGAGGAGCGCTCCCAGCACTACGCCGAGCGCGAAAATCATGACGCCGATTCCGAGCAGCGTCGGAGTCGCCCAACGCTTGCCGGATTCCGAAGTCGCGGCGGGTCGACGGAAAGCGCGCGTCGGACTATCGAGGGACGAAGCCGCCGAGCTGCCGCGCGCTTCGGCGGCGTGCAGCGCGGTCGCCATCTCCTTCATCGACTCGAAGCGCACGGCCGGGTTCTTGGCGAGCGCGCGAGAGACAATCTGCGCCACGTCTGCGGCGACGCCGGTCAGCGGGGGCGGCTCGGCGCTGACGTGCTGAGAGAGAATGTTGAACTCTTCGGTGCCAACAAATGGTGGGGCGCCACTGAGCAGGTGGTACGTGAGGCAGCCGAGAGAGTAGATGTCGGAGCGGGGCCCGATCTCCCCGCCGGTGATCTGCTCGGGTGACATGTAATGCGGAGAGCCGATGATCTGTCCCGCGCGCGTGAGCTGGTCTTCCGGGCTGGAGATGCCGACCTTGGCCACACCGAAGTCGAGCAGCTTCGGCTGCTCGCCGACTTCGACGTCGGGCCCGAGAATGATGTTGGACGGCTTGATATCCCGGTGGATGACGCCGGCCTGGTGAGCCGCTTCCAGACCCCAACAGAGCCGCCGGATGATCGCGATGGCTCGAGCGGGCGCGAGGCGGGTCTCGGCCTTGAGCACCGCGCTCAGCGTCGGGCCCTGTAGGTACTCCATCACCAGGAACGTCGGATCGCTGACCACGAGGTCCAAGAAGCGAACGACGTTCGGATGATCGATCGAGGCGATCGCTTCCGCCTCTTTCTGGAAGCGTCGGCGGAACGACGGGTCTGCCAGCAGATCCGGTCGCAATACCTTGATGGCGACGCGACGTCCGATCAGGTTCTCGGCGACGAAGACCTGCCCCATGCCGCCGCCACCCAAGGGCTGCACCAGCCGATATCGACCGACGAGGACGTCGCCGACACGGAGCTCCTGACGACTGAGGTTCTCGACGAAACGCTCCGGCAGGGAATCGATCCGGGACGAAAGCGCCGGGGTCAGGCTGTCGTCGTGATCTACGAGGCCTCCATCCGGCCGGGTGCGAGTTGTCATGAATATACTAGTCTTCATTATATCATGGAGACGCCGTCCTTGCCGACGGACGGAAGTCGCGGGCGAATACGACGGCGCAGGGGCCGCGGGTGAGCGAGTCACCCGGGGTAGATGTGAGCCAATGTCGGCCGGACGCGACGGGAGTCGCCGGTGATACCGTCTGGCGATGAAGCGGGCGCACAAGGCATTCGAAGAGCGCACGATCGACGAGCTGACCGTCGAAGACGAGCGGTCGTTCTTACACGTCGCGCCCTACGTCGATCTCAAAGAGATCCTTCGGCGCTCCCGCTACACGTTCTACGTTCTGCCGCAGACACGCGCCGAACGTTGGGATCGCGCGCTCTTTCTGAACCTGACGTTCTGGGGAGCGGGCGGCGATGTGCTCGTCGGAGACACCATCCCAGCCGACGTCGTCGCGCACGTCGCGTGGCATCACCTCGCAAACCACGCGTTCGCGCGACCACGGGGCAGACCGAAGTCGGCCGACGCGTTGTTCCTGGGCGAGGCGATCGCGAGCGCGTTCGACGTCTACCTGGTCGGTCGTCTGCTTGGGCACGCGCCGAAATCGACCTTCCTCGCGACGCAGGTCCCAGCCATGGCCGAGGCGGCCCAAGCCGCGGGTCTCTCGGCGGCGCGCTTCGAGGCGATGCTTCAGGGCATCGCGCGCGATCCCGATCGCGCGTTCGAAGATCTTCGCGCGCTCCTCTGCGATGCCACCGCCGCGCTCGCCGACTGCAACGACGCCGCTGACGCGCTTCGCGCGCTGCGCCGCTTCGATGGCCACCGCTTCGCGGCGCTCCTCCATCGCTACGAGCTGTCGAACTGGATCCTGTACGCCCGCGCCTACGCAGGCGAGGCGCGCGATCCGCGGGTCCGCACCGTCGATCGCGCGCTGCGCCGATCGCGCGCGCCCATCGAGTACCTGGCGGCCGCGTGGGTCGCTCCCGCACTCGACCGCTAGCTGCCAACCACCCGACGCGGACGGCGCGGTAGTCGATCATCAGAACTGGTCAGCTTCTTCATCTGGTTGCAATACCGGCGGCCATCGAGCCGTCGACGGCAGCCGCGTTCGTGCCGACGGTAGCGCTACGTGCAGTCGGCGCGGACGCGGCCAACATGCTCGAACGAAAGCTTCGCCGAGAAGCGCGTCAGCTCGATCGTCGCGCCCACGGTGCCAACGACGCGCCGCCCC
>JAQBQH010000324.1 GCA_028287105.1 Myxococcales bacterium | reverse complement strand
GCTCCTCGATGAGCTCGAGCGACGGCATCCCAGCCTCGCCGGGCTGCGACCGGCGATCAAGGTCGCGGTGAATGAGGAGTTTGTGGCGCTGGATCGGGTGCTGAGCGACGGGGATGTGGTGGCGCTGATTCCGCCGGTCGCTGGGGGATCGGGTGGGACGTTTCGCGTGAGTGACGAGGCGCTCGTGCTCGACGAGGTCGTGCGCGCGGTCACGAGCGAGGAGCATGGCGGCGTGGTTACGTTCAGCGGCGTGGTGCGGCGGCTGAGTCGGGGGAAGCGGATCGTGCGGCTGGAGTATGAGGCGTATCGGCCGATGGCGGAGCGGAAGCTGGCGGAGATTGGACGGCAGCTCGAGGGTGAGATACCGGGCGTGCGCGTGGCGATTGTGCATCGGGTGGGGAAGCTGGAGGTCGGGGAGCTCGCGGTCGTGATCGCAGCCTCGGCGCCGCATCGGGCGGCGGCGTTCGAGGCGTGTCGCGCGGCGATCGATCGGCTCAAGGAGTCGGTGCCGATCTGGAAGAAGGAGATCGCCGAGGACGGCGAGGAATGGATCGGGCTCGGTCCATGATCGGCTCGGTCCATGATGGATCGGCTCGATTCATAGCGGAGCTTCGCTAGGCCTGGGAAGATCACCAGGTAGTCATCGCAAGGCATCTCACCAAAGCGTCATTTCGAGACGAATTTTTGCGCGAGGTAGCAACTCTCGTCGCGTTTTGCCGAAAACCTTCTTGTTGGATTGGCTCACAACGGGAGGAACGGAATGGCGAGATCGCGTCGGGATGCTGCGCCTCGGAGAGAGCTCCAAGTGAAGACCGCGCCCGTCGACGACGACGGGCGCTTCGGACGGCTGGCGCTGATCCTTCCGAATGGTGAACGCGTCTCCATCTCGGAGGCGCTCACCATCGGGACCGCCGAGGACGTCGACGTGCGCATCGATGATCCGTCGATCTCGCGCCGCCACTGCGTCGTCGAGCCCCGCGACGAGCAGGTCGTCGTGCGCGATCTCGGCTCGACCAACGGCACGCAGGTCAACGGCGTGCGCGTCCCCTTCGCGGACTTGAAGCCGAGCACCGTCATTACGCTCGGAATGACGCGCATCCGCGTCGTCATGGACACCAAGATCGACGCCGAGATCATCGGCGAGTCGCCGGCCATGATCAAGCTTCGCGCCGACATCACGCGGCTGGCCGGGATCTTCCTACCGACGCTGATCCTCGGCGAGACCGGCACCGGCAAGGAGCTGGTGGCGCGCGCGCTCCACGATCAGAGCGGGCGGCGCGGCAGCTTCGTCGCCGTCAACTGCGGCTCGGTGCCCAAGGAGCTCGTCGAGAGCGAGCTGTTCGGCCACGAGCGCGGCGCCTTCACCGGCGCCAACGCGCGGCGCGCCGGACTATTTCAGGAAGCGGATGGCGGCACGCTGTTCCTCGACGAGATCGGCGAGCTGCCGCTGGCGCTGCAGACGCGGCTCCTGCGCGTCCTCGAGAGCGGCATGGTGCGCCCCGTCGGCGCCACGCGCGAGGAGCACGTGCAGGTGCGCATCATCGCCGCCACCCACGTCAACCTCGACCGCGCCGTCGCCGACGGGAAGTTTCGCCGCGACCTCCTCTATCGACTCAACGCGGCGGTGATCCACACGCCGGCCCTGCGCACACGTCGCACCGACATCGCGCTGCTCGTCGACCGGCTGCTGCAAGACGAGGCGGCCCAGGGCCATCGCTGCCAGCTCTCCGACGAGGCGATGACCGCGCTCCTCCATCACGCCTGGCCGGGAAACGTGCGCGAGCTGAAGAACGTGGTCAAGCGCGCCGCCGCGATGGGCGGCTCGACGCTGTACCCGCACGATCTGAAGCTCGGCAGCACGGTGCTCACCGGCGGCGACGACACCGTGACCATCGCCGGCCAGACGATGGAGCAGATCGTGAAGGAGGTGCTGTCGCGCACCGTGCGTCGCTGCCACGGCAACCAGCGCGCCGCGTCGGTGGAGCTGGCCATGCCGCGCTCGACGCTGAACGACAAGCTGCGCCGCTACGGCATCGACCTGCCGGCGAACGTCAGACCGAAGCAGCGGGTCTAGCAGCTCGCTCAGCGGCTCGCTACTCGGGCTTCGGAGCCGCTTCGACGGCCTCGGGGCGCAGCGTGCGCGTCGACGGCGGCGGACCCATTCCGCCGATCGGCGGCGGCGGTGCCACGCGCGTCGCGCCTTCGGCAGGCGGATATCCCGGCGCCTGCACGGCGCCGCTTCCCGCCGCGCCCGACGGCGGCGGAGGCGGAGTCGTCGGCGCAGCGACCGGCTCCTGCACCGGTGGCGGCGGCGGCAGCGGCGCGGCCGGCTCCTGCACCGGCGGTGCCGCCGGCGGCGGAGCGGTCGGCGCATTCGACGGCGGGACGAACGCCGGCGCCGTCGGCACATTGCCGCCGGTCGCGCCCGTCCCGGGCTCGCTGCGGTTGGCCACGCCGAACGGCGGATCCTTCGACGGCAGGAAGAAGATCCCCGCCAGCGGCCCGGTCATCTGGATGCCGATGAATCCATCGTTGCGCCGCGCCGTCGCCGTCAGCGCATTGTTCATCAGCTCCACCGTCGGCTCGCGCTTGAGCAGCGCCTCCGACGGCCGGAACTTCAGATACGCGTGCAGCTGCGACGTGCCGATGGGATCGTGCAGCTCCACGTAGCCCTCGAGCGTCGCGTCGCCGTCGGCGGAGTGCACGCGCACGCCCTCGAAGCGCCCCTTGCCCTTCTCGATCACGATCTGCCCCGACAGCTTGCCCAGCTTGATGCGCGGAAAGGTCACGCCCGCCGACAGGAACGGATCGTTCGGCACCGTCAGCTTGGCCTTGCCGTCGCCGATCGCCAGCTCGTCGACGGTGAGGTCGATGGTGCCGTTGGCGTTGGCGAGCTGGTTCTTCGGCACCGCCACGTCGAGCTTGCCGCTGACGACGCCGTCGACCGGCAGCCCTGCCATCGCCTGCTGAATCCCCGGCACGCCCGTGAGCACCACCTTGTCGATCTCGACGCCCACCTTGGTCTCGTCCGCGTTCCCGGCCGCGTGCCCGGAGATGACGCCCGACAGCGCATGCGCCTTGAAGCTGTAGGCCGGCTTGCCGAACATCGTCGACAACAGGCCCAGCCGCACGCGCAGATCGTCGACGATGTAACGCGCCGGCTTGTCGCCCTGCACCAGCGGCCGCGTGCGCAAGATGATGTCGCTCGCCTTGAAGCCCGCGCCCGTCAGCAGCGTCAGCGACAGGTCGCCGATGGTCACATCCATGCCGATCGCCAGCGGCTGTCCGCTGGTCACGTCGGCCGACAGCGCCGTCTCCAGGCGATCCTTGACCCGCTCGCGCGGCACCGACCCGAAAAACGCGAGCGTCGCGACGAAGAGCGCGAACAGCGGATAGCCCGTCCACGTCAGGATCTTGCGCTGGCGCGGCGTCAGCTCGATCGCGCGCAGCCGGTCGAGCGTCTCTTGCAAGCGCGCGTTCATCAGCCCTTCTCCGCTTTCTTGGCGCCAGGCTTCGCACTCTCGCGCTCACGCTCGTACGTCGTCACCGACATCTCCACGTCGAGCTGCTCGTGCTTGTCATCGCGCGTGCGCACGTTGACCGCCGTCACCACCACCAGCGATTTGCCGGTCTCGATGGCGCGCATGAACTTGGAGAGCTGGTCGAGCGTCACCGCGCGCAGCCGCAGCTCGACCGTGCGCTCGACGAACTTCTTGCCCGCCGGCGCCGACGGCTGCTCCTTCGACTCCACGATCTCGACGCCTCCCTCTTTGGCGGCGGTCTCGAGGTAGGCCTGCATCTGCACCGGCTGGCTTCCGAGGCGGGTCTCGAGCTGCGCCGCCTTGGCCTTCATTCTGAGGTAGTTGTCGCGCTGCGTGTCGAGGTCGCGCAACGCCTGCCGCATCTGCGCGTTGCGCTCGTCCATCGAGGAGAGCCCGTCGGTGATGAGGAACCCGACGATCAGCGTGACCATGATTACGAAGGTCACGCCCATCGCGCCCACCATCGTGCGCTCGCGTTGCGACAGGCGCTCCCACTTGTCACGCAACGCCTGCATGCGATCTTTGAACGTCATCGGTGCATCCTCACGGGCACGTCGTGGTGATGGTGAGCGAGAACTGCCGGACCTCGCGCGGTTTGTCGCCATTGGGGTTGGGTCCCGACGGGGGCGCCGTCACCGTCGAGATCTTGTCCTTGGCCACGCTCTCGAAGCAGTCGATCTTGCCCAGCTCTGCCGCCAGCTCGTCGACCTGCGACGCGCTCTCGGCCGTACCCTTGATATAAGTTTTTTTCGGTTTTATATCGAGCTCTAGGATATCGAGTTTCGCCTTATCGCTGGCCGGCGCATGCTTCGAAATTTCGTCGAGCAGATCGTAGGCGGTCATGCTCGGCACCGGCGGCGCGCCGCCCTTGGGCCCGCCGCGCAGCTCCTCGGAGACTGCTTTGCCGTCGAGGCGCGGCTCGCCAAAGAGCTCGATGGTCTGCTTGCGCAGCCTGAGCTCGAGCGCCTCGCCCTCCTTGCGCAGCCCGCGCAGCGACGCCGCGGCGTTGATGGCGGAGAAGGCGAGAATGGCCAATACCGCGGCGACCATATATCCGGCCTTCCCGCGCAGATACGAATAGTCGGTGCGATAGGCCAGCTCGGTCTTGCGCAGGTTCACCTGCGGCACCGGCGCCGCCGCCGCCAGCGCCAGCCCCAGCGCCTGCGACGGCAGCTCGAGCCCGGTCCGCGCCTCGCCCCCGCGCACCCGCTCCGCCATCTCCGGATCGAGGAAGGGGTCGTCGGGCAAGAGCGACAAGCGCGCGACGGCCACGCCCAACTCCGCCTCCAGGAGCTCGACGAAGCCGGACAGCCGCGCCGCTCCGCCCGTGCACAGCACCCGATCGGGCCCGCTCTCGCCTGCCGCGCGATAGGCCGCCAGCGTCTGCTTCAGCTCGCGCATGAGCGGCCGCAGCGCCTCGCGCACGGTCTGATCGACCCGCTGGTGCGCCGCCGACGCGAAGGCCGCACCCGGATGCGCGATGAACGCCTGATTGTGCTTGGCCTCCTCGGCGTCGCGCGGCGACATCTTGAACGCGTCGCCGATGGCGACGGTCAGATCTTCGCCCCCGCGCGGGATCGAGCGCGCGAACAGCACCGTCCCACCGCGCACGATGCAGACGTTGGTGTGGCGGTGTCCGAAGTCGATGATGGCCTGGGTCTCGGTCTCGCCGCTGAATGCGTGGTCGCGCAGCGCCGCGTACGACAGCGCCGCCGCGCCGATGACGCGCGGCTCGGCCCCGAGCGCCGACAGCACGTCGATGTACGCCCGCACCGTCTCCTTGGGCGCCGCCACCGCGATGACGTTGGTCGTGCTGATGCCGCCCTCGCCCACCTTCGTCGACGAGATGACGCTGTCGTAGACCAGCCCGTCGAGCTCCCCGAGGATCTGCGACTCGAGCTCGTAGCCGAGGACCTGCTCGATCTTCTTGGGATCTGCGAACGGCATGCTGAGCAGCCGCAGCGTCGCGTCGCCGCCGAGCGAGGTGGCGAACATCTCGGCCTGCAGCTTCTCTTCGGCGATGAGCGCCGCCACCGTACGCGCCGCGCGCTGCAACGGAGTCTCACCCTCGATCGGCTCCTCGAGCTTTCGCTCGAAGAGGCCGGTGAGGTGCGACTGCCGAAATCCCGCCGACAGCTCGGCGATCTTCACCGAGTACGTGCCGAGGTCCAGTCCGAGGATCTTGTGCGCCATGTCAGTCCTGCCGCCAATACACCCACGTCCCCTTGAGATCGTTCGGGTCCGCGCTGGTGGTGTTCTGGTTGACGTGCTCTGTGTCCCAGATGCCACGGATGTGGATCTGGATCTGCTTGTCTTTGGTGCGCGCGATCGTGCCGACCGCGTCGAGCCGGTAGATGCGCCGCGCGCCCATGCTCATGACCTGCTTGGCCTTGGCCGCGTCGAGCTGCAGGCCGAGCGCCCCCTGGGTGCTCGACGGTGATGACGTGTCCTTCTTGGTCGGATCCATGAGCGACGCCGGATCGTTGATGGCGCGCACCAGCGTGTCGATATCCTTGATGAGCGCGCCGCCAGTCATCTGCATCATGCCGAGGATCTTCTGCGACAGCGCCGCGACGAAGAGATCGTCGAGCAGGTTCTGGTTGTTCGGATCCTTGGCGCTGTAGCGGATGATGGCCGCCATGATGGGCCACTTCTCGGGCGGCACGGCGCCGATGTTGACGAGGCAGCCGCCGTACACGGTGAACAGCTCGCCGAAGGTTCCCCAGAAATTGTCGCCGACGCCGCGCACGAGGTTCACCTCCTCGAGCGTGTCGTAGTAGTTGTTGCGCGACTTGTAGCCATCGCGCCCGCCGTCATAGTTGTAGACTTCGGACCCTCCGCCCGAGGAGGCTGCCTGACCGCCGGGCGCCGTGACCTGGGGCGTGAACTGCTGCTCGTCGAGGTCGGTCCAATCGATGATGGCGCGCGCGGTCTCGTCGCGCTGCGCGATCTGCCCGTCGGCGTCGGGCGAGCCCCAGATCCGCCAGGGCGGATTGTCGTAGCGCGGCGGCCAGAACATCGCCGCCAGGACGCCGTAGAGCGCCTGCGCCTGCGCCACGTTGGGGTTGAGGCCGCCGCCGCAGTTGAGGTTCACGCGACCGTCGTCGGAGGTCATGGTCACGTCGAACGACGCGCCCTTGCCGACGCCGAGCCCCTTCATCTGCGTGACGTCGAGGCCGAGCAGCGCGCCCAGGCCGGCGCGCTCGTCGCTCTCGCCGCCGAACGCCTTCATGAGGTAGGGCGCGAAGTCGGCGATCTGGATGTCGCCGATGTATTGCCGGTTCTTGTCGAGCACCGCCTGCTGCACCTTGATGAGCAGTCGCGACAGCTGCATGCCCGAGCGCGCCAGATACTCGGCGCGCAAGGTGTCGCGCGCGTTGGCGGCGGCCTCCAGATCGACGCGCGCATTGAACGCGAAGTCGCCCACGACGGCGCCCAGCACCGCCACCGTCACGGTGACGACGACGAGCGCGATGCCGGCCTGGCGCCGCTTCCGCATCAGCACCGGCCGCCTGAGCCGTCGCCATATCTGCATGATCGGCCTCATCGTGGGGGTGGGGTGAACGCGCCGCCCTGGCCGCTGGGAGCGGCGGCGGCGCCCGAAGCTGTTTGGCCGCTGGCGAACGCCGGCGCCACGCCGACGCCGGTCACGGCGAGGTTCTTCGGTTGATTGTTGAGCGGCTCGAGCATCACCAGGCGCACCTCGGTCTGGAACGGCACCTCTTTGCCGCGCTCGTCGCGCACCGTGAGCGTGATGCGCACCTTGGACGGCAGGCGATCGGGCTGTCCGTCGGCGGCGGTGGTCACCCACTCTTCACGCCACTGCTTGTCGCGCGCGTCCCAGTAGTCGAGCTTGAGGCGGATGACGTCGTCGCAAACGATGTCCGCTTCGCCGGGCTGCTCGTCGATCTTGTAGTTGGACAGGCGGCGGGTCTCGCGCCGCATCAGGTTGGTCTTGCGCGAATCGTCGCGGTCGCGCGCGCTGTAATAGCCGACGAGCGCGGTGTCGGCTTCGTTCGCGTCCTGGTAGAGGCGCTGATGGCCGAGGTACGAGAACATGATCTCGTCGACGTCGGAGCGACGCTTGCCGACGAAGCGCGTGCGGCGCTCGGGCTGCGAGGTGTCTTCGTTCTGCGAGATGTAGGCCATCGAGAGCTCGCGCGCGAGGCGATCGAGCGCCAGCCGCACGGTGCGATAGCGGCCGGCCTGCGCCTCCACTTGCGCCTTGGTCGAGAAGGTCTGCTTGAACGAGCCCCAGGTCAGGGTCGTGACGATGGCGAGAATGGCGACCGCGACCATGACTTCGATCAGCGTGAAGCCGCGCGCCCGCGTCGTGATGCCGCGCGCCCGCGTCGTGAAGCCGCGCGCCCGCGTCGTGAAGCCGCGCGCGATCATCGCGTCACTCCGCCGCTGCCCGCGGCCGCGCCGCCGCCCGAGCCACTACCGCCTCCGCTGCCCGTCCCGCCCGAACCGGCCGCGCCGCCCGCCGGCGCGTTGCCGAGCATGATCGCCTGGTCGACGCGCCGCACGTCCGTAAAGTAGGCGATCACCTCCACCTGCTGCGGCGTGCGCCCTTCGGTCCAGATGATACGAACCGTCACGCGCCGGATCGCCTGCTCCAGCACGTCCTTGATGATCCCGAATTGCGATCCGAGCGCGCTGGCGCCCGCGCTGAGCGGATTCGACGACGACGAACCATTGGCGCCGGCCTGCTCGGTCGCCTTCGGATCGGTGCTGCCGCCCTGCAGCGTCTGCTTCGCCTGCTGCGCGTTGGACAGCACGGTCTGCAGCTGCTCCGACGAAGGCAGCTCCACCTTATCGACGATGGCGCGCCACGTGAAGCGCGAGAAGCCCTTGTCGTCGAAGCTGCCGGTCTGCTCCTTCTCGAACTCGCTGAACCCCTTTTCGTAGAGCTCGTCTTCGAGATCGACCATCTTCTCGCGCGCGAGGAACGTCGCCGCGGTCATCAGCTTGGCGTGATTCTCGGCCTTGATGTTGCGCGACACGCCGACGACGAGCCAGGTGAGCGCGCCCGACAGGATCGCCACCGCGATCATGATCTCGAGCAGCGTGAACCCGCGCTCGCGCCCGCTCGTCGCCTTCGTCTTCATCGCGGCACTACCGTCTTGCCTTCATCGTCGCGCTCGCCGAAGTCGCTGCGATACTCGACCTTCTCGCTGCGCACCTCGACGCGCCCCGACAGCGGATGCACGACCAGCGAATAGAAATCGTCGCCGTCGTGCAGGCGCACCACGGCGCGCTCGGTGTGGCCGTCGGGGAAGAAGTAGAGGTAGGCGCGCCCCTTGGTGTAGGGCTCGCGCTGGCGCGGCGTGAACACGTCGAAGAACTGCGCGCGCTTGAGCTTCACCTGCGGCAGCGTCGCGTCCTTGAACGTCTGAAACTTCGCCCGCTTCGGCTTGGGTGGCGGATCGATGTTCACCATCTGCCCGCCCACCGATGTCGACAGCTCCTGCAGCTTCTTCTCCTCCTCGTCTCGCTTGGTCTCTTCCGCCTGCACGTCGAGCGCCTGCCCGCGGCCCGGCGCTGCTTCCTTGCCGGCGTTGAGATACATGCGATCGTCGGAGCGCTCCGCCCAGTATTTGTTGCCGTCGAGATCGAGGACGATGCGGTAGTAGGAGCCGGTCGTCACCGCGCGATCGAAACAGTATCGAATCGCGCCTGCCAGCTTCGAGGATGAGCCGCGCAGCTCACTCTTGGCGACCGCGCGAAAACCATAGAGCGACGCGCCGAGCATGAGGCCCATGATGGAGATGACCACCATGATCTCGATCAGCGAAAATCCGCTGCGCCATCTGTGCGGATGGCGTTGCCGGCGGTGACTCGCGCGACTCACGCCCCGTCACAGCTCCCAGGATTTGATGTCGTCGGTGCTGCCGTCGACCTTGTCCTTGCCCTTGGACCAGATGTCCGCGCCGTCCTGATTGCCGTGCGTGCCCGGGCAGACGAACATGAGCGACTGGCCCCACGCGTCCTTGGGCTCCTTGGCCATGTACTTCTGCGACACCAGCTCGCCGAGCGCCTTGGGGCAGCCGTCGGTGTTGTCGGTCTGGTAGTGCACGAGCGCCTGCTCGATGTTGTGGATGACCATCTTGGTGTCGTTGACGCGCGCCTTCTCGAGGCGCCCGTAGGCGTAGACGCCGACGGTCCCCATCAACATACCGATGATGGCGACAACGACCATGATCTCGACGAGCGTCATACCTCGCGTACTGCGCCGAGCGATCCGCTTCCGCATATTACCGTCCATGATTCTCCTCCTCCTTCAGCTCACGAATTCGTTCATTTCCATGATCGGCATCAAAATCGAGAAGACGACGAAGGCGACCGAGCCGCCCATCAACAAGATCATCACCGGCTCGAGCAAGGTCGTCAGGCGACCCATCTTCATGTCGATCTCGAGGTCGTAGGCGTGGGCCACCTCCTCGAGCATCGCTTCCAGCTGTCCCGATCGCTCGCCCACCGCGATCATGTGCGTGACGATCGGGGGGAACTCGCCCGAGCGCTTGAGCGGGGCCGCGATCGACTCGCCCTCTTGAATCGAGGCGCGCGCGTCCTCGATCACCTTCTGCAGTACTACGTTGCCGAGGATCGATTTGACGATCTCGAGCGCCCGCAGGAGCGGCACGCCCGACGACAGCATCGTCGACAACGTCTTGGCGAAGCGGGTGATGGCGATCTGGCGCGCCAGCGGGCCCACCACCCACATCTTGAGGATCAGCTTGTCGACCGCGGCGCGCCCGCGCGGCGTCGCCTTCCAGCGCCGGAAGAGCTGGATGCCCACCAGGATGAACGCCAGGAGCACGAATCCCTTCCAGCTCGAGACCGTGTCCGAGATGGCGATGAGCATCTGGGTGTTCCAGGGCAGCGCCTTGCCGGTGTCGGCGAAGATGGCGGTCACCTTCGGCACGACCGAGACCATGAGGATGGTCATGATGCCGGCGCCGATGACGGTCATGACGATCGGATAGAACAGCGCCGAGACGACCTTCGAGCGCAGCTTGTTCTGCGCTTCGAGGAAGTCGGCCAGGCGGAACATGACGGCGTCGAGATTTCCCGACGCCTCGCCGGCGCGGATCATGTTGACGTAGAGATCCTGGAAGACCTTGGGATGGCGCCCCATCGCGTCACCGAGCGAGGCGCCTTCGTTGACCTGGGTCTTGACGTCGGCGAGGACGCGCTTGAGCCCCGGCTTCTCGACCTGGTCGACGAGCGCGCCGAGCGACTCCGAGAGCGGCACGCCCGCCTTGAGCAGCGTGCCCATCTGCCGCGTCAGCACCGCCACCGCGCTGCGATCGGCCGTCTCGCGATCCCGCCAGTAGCGCATCGCAGCGACGGGATTGATCAGCGCCAGCAGCGACACGCCAGCCGCCTCGCCCGCCGCTCGCCGCGCCGCCGCCGCCCGCAATGACGCCTCTTTGGCTTCGGTGATCAAAACCCCGTCGCGCTTGAGGTTCGCTCTGAGCGCACGAAGATTGTCGGCGTCCTTGACCCCGCTCACCGCCTTGCCGCGGGTATCGAATCCTTTGTACGAATAAACGGGCATCGTCCTACTGCTTGTCCTCCGCCGTCACGATCATGACCTCTTCGATCGTGGTGACGCCGGCGAGGACCTTGGCCATGCCGTCGTCGCGCAAGGTGCGCATGCCCTTGGCGATGGCGGTCTGCTTGATCGTGTTGGAGTCGGTGTTCTTGAGCGCGAGCTGGCGGATGTCGTTGTCCATGAGCAAGAGCTCGTAGATGCCCATTCGGCCGAGGTAGCCCGACTTGGAGCAGCGCGGGCAGCCGCCGTCGCGCGCCTGGTACAGCATGCCCTTGGCCGGCGGCGTGTACTTGGTGCGCAGCGGCGGGATCTTCACCTCGCCCGCGTAGAACGCGGTCGGGTCGATCGTGAGCTTGCGCAGCTCGTCCTCGCTCGGGCGATAGAGCACGCGGCACTCGGGGCAGAGGCGGCGCACGAGGCGCTGCGCGAGCAGCCCCACCAGCGACGACGCGACGAGGAACGGCTCGATCCCCATGTCGACCAGACGCGTGATGGCGCCGGCCGCGTCGTTGGTGTGGACCGTCGAGAAGACGAGGTGGCCGGTGAGCGACGCCTGAATGGCCATGGCGGCGGTGTCGCCGTCACGAATTTCGCCGACCATGATGACGTCGGGATCGTGACGCAGATAGCTGCGCAGCACCGACGCGAACGTCAGATCGATCTTGGTGTTGACCGGAACCTGCGTGATGCCCTCGAGCTGATACTCGACCGGGTCCTCGACGGTGAGGATGTTCAAATCGGGCGTATTGATCTTCGCCAGGCAGGCGTACAGCGTCGTCGTCTTGCCGGAGCCGGTCGGTCCCGTGACCAGCACGATGCCGTGCGGCCGGTGGATCAGCTCGTCGATGACCACCAGGTGATCGTCGCCGAAGCCGATGTCCGACAGATCGTGGAGCACCGTCGAGCGGTCGAGGAGACGAATGGTGATGCGCTCGCCGTTGACACCGGGCGCGGTCGCGACGCGCATGTCGATGTCCTTGCCGGCGATCTTGCGGCGGATGCGGCCGTCCTGCGGCAGGCGCTTCTCGGCGATGTTGAGGCCGGCCATGATCTTCACGCGCGAGATGATCGAGGGCATGAACTGCCGCGCGGCGCGCCGCGATTCGTACAGCTCGCCGTCGATGCGGTAGCGGACCATTACCTCCATATAGCCCGGCACGATGTGGATGTCGCTCGCGCGCTCCTTGACGGCGTTGAACAGCAGC
>JAQBQH010000318.1 GCA_028287105.1 Myxococcales bacterium | reverse complement strand
CCGGAGAACATGAGGCCGATGAGGATGGGGCCGACCTCGCGCAAGGTGGCGTAGCCGGCGCCGAAGCCGAGGAGGCCATAGGCGCCGAAGCGGCGCACGAAGATGCCCGACTGGATGACCATGATGCCGCCGGTGAAGAAGGCGGTCAGGACGACGATGGGGAGCGACTGGACGCCCATCTTGTAGAGGTTGCGCAAAAGCTCGCGCCCGTCGAGCTTCCAGGTGAGGAGCCCAAGGAGCACGCGCCAGGCGAGCAGCAGCATGCCGCCCGCCTCGTCGAAGAGCGCGAGCGCGGCGGCGCCGAGACGCTCGACGGCGAGCTGCAAGGCGCTCACAGCGGGCCCTCGAGGGCGCCGCGTACGAACTGGCGCACGACCGGATCGTCGCTGTCGGCGATGGTGTCGGAGGGGCCGTCGTAGCGCAGGCGGCCGCCGTGGAGGAGCGCGATGCGCGGGGCGAAGCGGCGCAGCGCGTCGACGTCGGACGAGATGACGATGACGGTGGCGCCCGAGGCGTCGCGCTCGTGGCGCAGGAGATCGTAGATCTTCGACGTGGTCACCGGATCGAGACCGGCCGTCGGCTCGTCGAAGATGCAGACCGGGGGGCGCGCGATGACGGCGCGGGCGAGGGCGGCGCGCTTCTTCATGCCGCCCGAGAGCTGATTGGGGAACTTGTCCTCGGAGCCGGCCAGCCCGACGGCGCGCAGCCGCTCGGTGACGCGCGCGCGAATCTCGTCGGACGCGAGCGTCCCCTCGTGCGCGAGCGGGAAGGCGACGTTGTCACCGACGGTCATGAAGTCGAAGAGCGCGTTGTTCTGGAACAGCATGCCGATGGGCTTGCCGTCGACGCGCGCGCTGCCGGCGTCGGGCGCGATGAGGCCGCACAGGATCTTGGCCAGCACGCTCTTGCCGGCGCCGGCGGGGCCGATGACGCCGACGGTCTCGCCGCGCCCGGCGTGCAGGGTCACGCCGTCGAGGAGGCGGCGCGCGCCATACGACTTCTCCACGGCGTCGACGGCGATCACGTGCAGGCGAGCTCTTGCATGAGCGCGCGCGCGGCGCGGACGCGATTGCCGTCGGGGAACTGCTTGCACAGCCGCGCCAGCGCCTTGCACGCGGCCGGCAGGTTGCGCTGCTCCTTGCGGGCGCGCGCCAGCTCGAAGAGCCCGTCGTCGCGCAGCACCGACTCGGGGTAGTCGTCGACGAGGAGCTGGAACGCCTCGGCGGCGCGCGCGGGGTCGTGCAGGTCGTCGAGGTAGATGCGGCCGATCAGCAGCTGCGCGTCGTCGAGCTGCAGGTAGTTGTAGCTGCCGGTGATGATCGCGTCCTTGCGCGTCGACAAGATGCGGCGCAGCCGCTTGAGCGCGCCTTCGAAGTCGCCCGCCGCGCGCAGGAGCTCGGCGGCGCGCCACAGCCCGTCGTCGCGCAGCCCCGAGTGCGCGTAGTCGTCGGCGAGCGTGTCGAAGATGGCGATCGCCTCGGCGGCGCGCTCGTGACGCGCCAGAAGGAGGCCGCGTTCGTAGAGGACGTTGTCGCCGACGTCGAAGCGGACGACGCGCGGGTAGAGCGCGGCCAGGCGCGCCGCCAGCGCCTGCCAGTCGCGCGGCTCGTCGATGCGAATGGCCAGCTTCAAGGCATCGTCGGCGGCGAGCTCCTCGGGATGCTTCTCGACCACGCGCCAGGCGAGCGCGTCCGCGGTGGCGTCATCGTGCAGCTCGACGTGGGCGAGATCGGCGGCGCGCTGGAGCGCGCGGGCGGCGGTGGCGGGGCGCGTCGTCGTGGCGGCGGCGCGCAGCCAGGCCTCCTCGGCCTCGTGCCAGCGACGGGAGGACTGGTGCAGCTCGGCGAGCCGGACCGCCGTGAGCGCGCAGTCGTCGTGCGCCAGCCGCTCGGACTTACAGCGTACGTCGAGCGCGTCGTAGAGCATGCGGGCGCGGTCGGGGTCGGTCGATTCGAGCGACTGCGCGCGGGCGAAGTCGGCCGGCAGCGGGGCCCCGGAGCAGCCGGCCCACGCCGGCACGACGGCCGCCGATAGAGAGACGAGAAGCGCGATCCGGAGCGCGCCGGTCACGCCGCGCGAAGCACGGCCGCGGCGATCTCGGCGGCGGCAGCGCAGGCGTTGGCGTCGACGTCGAGGTGCGTGACCGCGCGCAGCCGCCGCGCGGCCACCGCGTTGAGGAGGAGGCCCTGGGCGCGCGCGCGCGCGACGAAGGCCGCGCCGTCGAGCGGGCAGTCGGGCAGAAGGTCCCAGATGACGATGTTGGTCTCGACGGTGGCGAGGTCGAGGCCGATGCCGGGCAGACGCGCCAGCGGCTCGGCGAAGCGGCGCGCGTTGGCGTGGTCCTCGGCGAGGCGCGCGAGGTTGTGCTCGAGCGCCCACAGCCCGGCCGCCGCGAGCAGGCCCGCCTGGCGCATGCCGCCGCCGAGCATCTTGCGACGGCGGTGCGCCTTGTGCACGAGCGCCTTGGTCCCCGCCATGAGCGAGCCGACCGGCGCGCCCAGCCCCTTCGAGAGGCAGACGCTGACGGTGTCGAACGGCGCGGCCAGCTCGTGGAGCGGCATGCCGGTGGCGACGTGCGCATTCCAGATGCGCGCGCCGTCGAGGTGCAGGGCGAGGCCGCGCCTGTGCACGAGGTCGGCGATGGCGAGGATGTCGCGCTGCGCGACGATGGCGCCGCCGCCGCGGTTGTGCGTGTTCTCGACGGCGACCAGCGTCGTGGGCGCGAAGTGGTGGTTGTCGGGATTGATGGCCTCGGCGACGTCGGCGGCGGTGAAGCGGCCGCGCTTGTCGCCGATGACGCCGAACTGCACGCCGGCGAGCGCACCGGCCGCGCCCGACTCGAACACCATGCAGTGGGCGCCGTGCGAGACCAGCACCTCGTCGCCGGGGCGGGTGTGGATGGCGAGCGCGATCTGATTGGCCATCGTGCCCGACGGAACGTAGAGCGCCGCCTCCTTGCCGAGCAGCGCCGCGACGCGCTCCTGCAGCTGATTGACGCTGGGGTCCTCGCCATAGACGTCGTCGCCGACCTCCGCGCGCGCCATGGCTTCGCGCATCGCAGTCGAGGGCTTCGTGACGGTGTCGGAGCGCAAATCGACGATCATGGGCGGCAGGATAGCACGCAGATTTGTGAGGGTGCTGGGCAACGGCCACGCGGACTGTCGCGTCGCCGAGGGCTATCGCTGCTGCGCGCGTCCCTCGGCCAGCCCGGGCCCCGACGGCAAGAGCTGCATGCCGGCGCCGTCGGGCTGCCTGCCGTAGCCGCGCGTCAGACGCCGCCGTCCTTGGCCGGTTTGGCGGGCGGTGCCGCCGGTGTCGTCGGAACCGGCGTGCCGCGCTCCTCGCGCAGCTTGCGCTCGAAGAGCTCGAGCCAGCGCAGCTCCATGCCGTGCGTCTCGTCGCCGAGCGTCACCTGCGTGCGCACGCCGCCGGCCACCTTGAAGAGCTCGAGCGATCCGCGGCGCACCTTGTTGCCCTCGTCGCTGCACTCGAACGACACGAAGGCCGCGTCGGCGTCCTTGTCGACCACCTTGCAGCCGCGATCGATGCGCACGAAGCGCACCGCCGTCGAGAACGCCTCGCCGACGGCGTACGGCAGATCGGATTGCGCGCGCGCCTGTGCCGGCACGTTCCAGGTGAGCGCGAGATCGAGAACGAGGACAACGAGGAGCACGGCCTGCCGCATGGCTCCATGCTACGGCCACACGGCAGGGGCGCAATAAATCTGCAGCGGGGGTGAAGCGGGCGGGGCTACAGCGAGATGAGCTTGGCCTTCATATCGGCCTTGACGTTCTTCATCGCGTTGCGCGTGTCGACGACGATCTTGGCCTTGGCCGCGACCTGCTTGTAGTCGACGATCGTGTGGTCGGTCACGACGACGACGCAGTCGTAGCTGTCGAGCTTGTCGAACGTCACCGACTTGAGCTGGTGCTCGCCGATCTGCACCGTCGGGCAGTGCGGGTCGTGGTAGCTGACCTCGGCGCCCTTGTGCTGCAGGAGCTCGATGATGTCGAGCGCCGGCGATTCACGCAGATCCTCGATGTCCTTCTTGTAGGCGATGCCGAGGATCAGGATCTTCGATCCGTTCAGCGACTTCTTCGCCGAGTTGAGCGCGTCCTGCGTCTTCTCGACGACGAGGTGCGGCATGTGCGAGTTGATCTCGTCGGCCAGCGTGATGAAGCGCGCCTCGTACTTGAGCGTGCGCAGCTTCCACGACAGATAGAGCGGATCGACCGGGATGCAGTGGCCGCCGAGGCCGGGGCCCGGATAGAACTTCATGAAGCCGAAGGGCTTGGTCGCCGCGGCGTCGATGACCTCCCAGGTGTTCATGCCGAGCTTGTGGCACATGATGGCCACCTCGTTCACGAGGCCGATGTTGACGGCGCGGAACGTGTTCTCGAGCAGCTTGCACATCTCGGCCGCGTCCGTCGAGGAGACCGGCACGAGGTTGTCGATGACGTGGCTGTACATGGCCTGGATCGCCTCGAGGCAGCGCGGCGTGGTGCCGCCCACGACCTTCGGCGTATTGCGCGTCTGATACTTCTCGTTACCTGGATCGACACGCTCGGGCGAGAAGCAGAGGAAGAAGTCCTCGCCGACCTTGAGCCCGGTCTCGTGCAGCTTGGGCAGAAGGATCTCGCGCGTGAACCCCGGGAACGTCGTCGACTCGAGGACGATGAGCATGTCCTTGTGGAGCTGCGGCTTGAGATCTTCGGCCGCCATCATGATGAAGCCGTTGTCCGGCTCTTTGGTCTTGTTGAGCGGCGTCGGCACGCAGATGACGACGACGTCCGCCTCGCCGAGCACCTTCGGGTCCATCGATGCGTCGAGCTTGCCCGACTGCACGAGCGGGCCGAGCACCGCGTCCGAGATGTCGCCGATGTACGACTTGCCGGCGTTGACCTGCTGCACCTTGAAGTCGTGCTTGTCGTATCCGGTCGTGCGGAAGCCGGCCTTGGCCATCTCGACGCACAGCGGGAGTCCGACGTAACCGATGCCGATGACCGCCACCTTCGCTTCGTGCGTCTTGATCTTTTCCAGCAACGTCGCCATTCGTTTCTCCTGTAGCCCCTGGACTGCTTGTAGAGCGTCCTGGGGAGGTTTTCTAGTCGGGGAGCTCGCCTTGCAAGATCCGCCGCGGATTTTCTTCGAGCATTCGCCGCATCTGCGGCTCGCCCACCTTTTTTCGTAGCCACTCGATGCCGCGTCCAGCCGCGTCCGCGTCCTTGGCGGAATGGGAGTCGGAGGCACAGGCGTGGGCCAGCCCCTCCTTGACGAGCCACTGCGCCGATTCACAGGCGCGCGGGCCGTGCGCCCCGTCGAGGGCGCCGAGGTCGACCACCAGCGCCGCCGTGCGTCCAATCGCCTCCATGCGGCCCTGCTGGCGGCAGAGCGAGTGGTAACGCTCGGGATGCGCTAGCACCGGCAGCTGCCCGCGCGTGCGCAAACGGAAAAAATGTTCCTCGAGCTTCGGCGGTGTGGACGCCGGCGGCACCTCGACGAGGAACGCGAGTTCCCCCGTGTAGGCAGGGACGTCGCCGTCCTGGCAGCGCCGTAAGAACAGCTCATCCCAGAAGTTTTCGGCCCCTAGCCGAAGCTCGACGGCGATGCCGGCTCGATCGAGGGCGGCGGTGACGTCGGCATGCGCCTTGGAAATGTCCCCGCTCGAAGGAACCCATGAGCCGACCTTCTGATGCGGGGTGCAGCAGATGACGTCGAAGCCCAGTTGACCCAGCATCCCCACGACCTCGAGCGACTCGGCGAGCGACTTCACGCCGTCATCGAGGCCGGGCAGGACGTGGGAGTGCAGGTCGACGTAGCCCATGGGCGTGGCTCGATAGTAGCGCAAAAGGCGGGACAGATGCACGACGGGGTGAATACGCGTTCGGACAATTCGGTTCTCTTTTCGCTCCATGAGCTGCACGCGCTCGAGGCCGAGCGGATGGCCGACGAGGCCGCGGCCGAGGCGGCGCGGCTCGTCGCTGCCGAGCGGGCGCGGCGCGAGGCCGAGGAGAGCGCGCGCGAGGCAGCGGCGGCCGAGAAGCGTGCCGCCACGGAGGCCGAGCGGCGCGAGGCGGAGGAGCGGCGACGGGCGATGCGCGAGGCGGAGCTGCGGGTCATCGCGGCCGAGGCGCGGCTCGAAGCCGAGGTGCAGGTGCGGCTGGACGCGGCGCGCCTCGAGGCCGAAGCGCGCGCCGACGCCGAGCTGAAGGCGGCGAGCCCGGCCGGCACGCTGGCGGCGCTGCTGATCGGGGCGCTCCTCAGCGTCGGTGGCCTCGGAGCGTATCTGATCCACGCGGAGAACGCGGCGGTGGCCGAGGCGCAGGCGGCGCTGGCGCAGCGACTCGAGGCGGACCGGTCGGCGCTGGCGGCGCGCGACGAGGCGGAGCGCAAGCGGTTCGAGCGGCAGATGGCGCAGCTCAAGGAGCGGCTGGCGCAGGCGACGTCGCAGTCGGAGCGCAATCGGCTGGCGGCGAGGCTGGCGGAGGCGACTGCGGCGCATCGGACGCAGGCGTTCGCTGTGAAAAAATCGCCCAAGACGGTCCCCGCCGCCGCGCCGGCCGCCTCGCTCCGGGATGCCGGGACCGATTTGCTGGGCAACTAAGAGCCTGTATTGTCCCAGATAATGGATCAACCGTAAGGTCGCGTGCTTGAAGAGTAACCTCGCCTGTGCTAAACCTTGCAAAATCAGGTGAGGAGCCCCGGAAATGGCCGAGCGTCGTGAAAACTCCGTCCTCTTCTCCCTCAACGAGCTGCGGAACATCGAGCAAGACCGCGTGCGCGGTGAGGAAGAAGCAGAGCAGTCGCGTATCGAGGCGGACCGCCGCGCTCGCGAGGAGGAGATCCGTCGCGCCAAGGAGGCGGAGGAAGCCAAGCGCCGCGCCGAGGAAGATCGCATCCGGCGGGACCTCGACGAGAAGGAGCGCATCGTTCGCGAGAACGAGCTCCGGCTAAAAGAGTCCGAGCGGCGCGCGCAGATCGAAGCGGCGGCCCGGCTCGAGCAGGCGCGCATCGAAGCGGAAGCGCGCGCCCGTATCGAAGGCAAGAAGTTCCCGACCGCGCAGGTGGTCGCAGGCGTGATTGGCCTGGTCGTCGTCGCGGGCAGCCTCATGGGCTACCTCGTTTACGATCACAACCAGGAGCTGGAGCGCAATCGCGCCGAGATGACGCGCAAGGCGGACGAGGAGCGCAAGAAGCTCCAGGCCGAGCGTGAAGTCGAGGAGAAGAAGCTGCAGGCGCAGCTGTCCGAGCTTCAGGGACAGCTCGACAAGGCGTCGAACGACGCCGAGCGCGCGCAGATTCGGGCGCGCATCGCGGCGACGGCGGCGGCGAAGGTTCGTCCGACGTCGACGAAGACCGCGTCGTCCAAGTCGTCGGGCGAGTCGCAGCCGAAGAAGCCGGCCATCAAGGACACGAACGATCCGCTCGGAGGCCTCGGCCTCTAGCGTTCACGACCGCGAAACTCGCGACGGGCGGCAGGCTTCGGCCTCGCCGCCCGTTTCATTTTGCGGGCGCGCGTCGGAGCTGCTCACTTGCAGGTCTTCTCGATGACCGTGTCTTCGGCAAAGTAGACGGAGCTGTCGTCGACGGCGAGGGTGAACGCGTTGACCGCCGCCAGCGTCGCCATGCCGCTGCCGTCGCCGTTCATGCGCAACACTGCGCCGCCACCCTTGACGCTGCCGGTGGCGACGTAGAGGTGGGCGCCGTCGTTTTCCATGTCGGCGAACGGGTGATCGTAGATCGTCGCATAGACGTTGGGCGCGGCGATGCGCTCGACGCTGCCGCTGGTCGCTTCGACGAACAGGTTGTTGCCGTCGCTGGCCATGCGGGCGCCGTAGCCGGGGGCGATGATCTCGCGCGCTCCGCCGGCGCGGCCGATGCGCGAGATACCGTCGGCGTCGCTCCAGAAGACGTGAGCGCCGTCGGCGAAGATGCCGGTGACGCCGCCCTTGTCGGAGCCCGCGGTGATCGCGTCGACGCGCGAGCTGCCGGCGGGTACGCGCCTGATCTCGTCGGGCGCGTTGGGGCAGGTCGCCGCGCGCGTGCCGTTGCTCTGTAGCCAATAGAGGTCGCCGCCGGCGACGGTGATGTTCTTGAGCAGCGGCGTGTGGCAGTCGCCAGGGGCGGGCGCGGCGTCGACGTGACGCACGAGCGCGAGCGACTTGTCGTAGTAGTCGACGCTGCCGGGGGAGAGCGTCATGCCGGCGCGCCCGTAGTGCATGACGTAGATCGTGGAGGCGTCGACGGCGTAGTCCCACGCGTAGACGTCGTCGTTGAAGGTGCCGAGGAAGGCGACGCGCTCGGGCGTGCCGCTGCCGTCCTTGGCGGTGCGCCAGAGCGACGTCGGGCCCTCGTCGATGTAGTAGACCCAGTGGTCGTCGACGGCGAGCTGGCTGACGGAGCGCAGGTTGGCGACGACCGTGGCCGGCGGACCCGCGACACACCCCTGCGTGCCGCCGCCGCCGGAGCCGCCGCCGCCGGAGCCGCCACTGCCACCGGA
>JAQBQH010000312.1 GCA_028287105.1 Myxococcales bacterium | reverse complement strand
AACGAGACTCCTATCGAGAAACCGACGAACGATGGCAGGCAGCGGCGATACAGGCGGCGTACTTCTCACCCGGGTCGAGGACATCCTCAACTGGGGACGGAAAAACTCGACCTGGTATCTATTGTTTGGCACCGCCTGCTGCGCCATCGAGCTCATGCAAACCGGCGGTCCGCGCGGAGATCTAGAGCGCTTCGGCTCGGCGCCCCGCGCGACCCCGCGTCACGCGGACTTGATGATCGTCGCCGGCACCGTTACCTATAAGATGGCGTCGAGAATCAAGACGCTGTACGACCAGATGGCCGAACCGAAGTACGTCTTGTCCATGGGCAGCTGCAGCAACTGTGGCGGGCTGTTCCAGCTTTCGTATTCAGTCTTGAAAGGTATCGATCAAGTCATTCCTGTCGACGTGTATGTTCCCGGTTGCCCACCGCGGCCGGAGGCACTCATCGAGGGTCTTCTCGCGATCCAGAAAAAGATGGAGAGCGAGCGTGGGTGGCTCAAGCGCGCGTGGATCAAAGGTCGGCAAGCGGTCAACGCGGCAAACGGAAATACTTAAAGGAGAACGTAATGGACACTCAGGTTCAGCAGCCGACGACGCATGGCACCGAAGAAGAGCCCATGCTCGGCTTGACCGAAAAAGCGGCCGAGAAGGTTCGCGAGATCCAGGCCGCTGAGAACATCGAAGCCAACTACGGGCTGCGCTTGCGCGTCGTCGGTGGTGGCTGCTCGGGATTCGCCTACGACCTGTATTTCGATCAGGTCACCGAGATGGACCGCACGTTCGACTCGCACGGCGTCAAGCTCGTCGTCGACCAGATGTCGTTGCAGTATCTGGCCGGGACCACCGTCGACTACGTCGAGGGGCTGCAGGGCGCAGGCTTCAAGTTCGGCAACCCGAACGTGAAGTCGACTTGCGGTTGCGGTTCTAGCTTCAGCGTTTGATCAGCGCTTTCGAGCTGCTTTCCACAGAGCTCGGCTCCCACAAAGTGGTGCGAGACGAGGAGCGCCTGGAGCGCTTTCTCGTCGACGAATCGGGCCTCGGCCGGTTTCCGGCCGAGTGCGCCGTATTGGCGGAATCACGCGCCGAGGTCGAGCTGGTCCTGCGGCTCGCCCAGGAGCATCGCGTTCCGGTGACGCCGCGCGGCGCGGGCACCGGCATGACCGGCGGCTGCTTGCCGGCCAAGGGCGGCATCGTGCTCTCGACGGAGCGCATGACCAAGATCGTCGAGATCGACACCGACGATCTGGTCGCGGTCGTCGAGCCGGGCGTCGTCCTCGGCGACTTCGCGGCGGCGGTCGAAGCGGCCGGGCTGTTCTATCCGCCCGACCCGGCGTCGCTGGCGTCGTGCACGCTCGGCGGCAACGTGGCGGAGAACGCGGGCGGTCCGCGCGCATTCAAGTACGGCGTCACGCGCGAATACGTCCTCGGCCTGGAGTCGGTGCGCATGGGCGGCGAGGTGCTGCGCTGCGGCCGGCGCACGCAAAAAGGCGTGGTCGGCTACGACGTCACCGCCGCGCTCGTCGGCTCTGAAGGAACCTTCGCCGTCGCCACCGAGCTGACGCTCAAGCTCTTGCCGAAGCCACCGGCGGTGCAGACACTCCTGGCGGTGTTCGCCGATCCCATCGCCGCCGGCCAGGCCGTCACGCGGGCCATCCACCTCGGCGCCCGACCGCGCGCGCTCGAGCTGCTCGATCGCGCGACCATCGATCACCTGCGCGGACGTACGCCCTACCGGCTGCCCGACGGCGCCGGCGCCGTGCTCTTGTGTGAGCTCGACGGCGATCCCGAGGGGCTCGACCACGCGCTCATGCGCTGCGCGCAGGCGTGCGAGGCGGCGGGCGCGATAGACGTGCTCATCGCGCAGTCGGAGCAGCAGCGACGCGATCTGTGGGAGACGCGCCGGCGCGCGAACCCGACGCTGAAGGAGCTCCATCGGCACAAGATCGCCGAGGACGTCGTCGTGCCGCGCGGCGCCATGCCCGAGATGTTGCGGCGCATCGACGCCATCGCCGCGGCGGCCGACGTGCCTATTGCGACCTACGGCCACGCCGGCGACGGCAACCTGCACATCAACGTCCTCGTCGACGAGGAGCAGATCCCCGAGCGGGCCTACGGCGCGATCGATGCCCTCATGCGCGCGACGCTCGAGCTGCGCGGCTCGCTCGCCGGCGAGCATGGTGTGGGCCTCATGAAGATGAAGTACGTGCCGTGGGAACAGGCGCCGCCGCTGCTCCGCATTCAGCGCGAGCTCAAGCGCGTCTTCGATCCCGATGATCTCTTGAACCCGGGAAAGATCTTTCCGTCATGACCGAACATGTCAGCTTCGATCCGGAGCGGTTGCGCCGCCGCATCGCCGCGCGGCAGCGACTGGCGGTGAGCCTCGACGGCTTCTTCCCGGCGGCGGTGCTGGTTCCGATCGTGACCGAGCCGGGGCAGCCGGATCGCTTGCTCTTCACCGAGCGCCGCCACGATCTCTCGACGCACGCGGGGCAGATCGCCTTCCCGGGCGGCAAGCAGGACCCCGAGGACGTGGACGCGGCGGCGACCGCGATTCGCGAGACGACCGAAGAGCTCGGCATCGAGCCGGCAGCCATCGAGGTGCTCGGCACGCTCGACGACGTGCCGACGCCGACCCGCTTCGTCATCACGCCGATCGTGGCGCGCATTCGCGGGCCGCTGGTGATGCGTCCCAATCCCGCCGAAGTGGCGAGCGTCTTTGCCGCCGACCTGGGGTCGCTCGCCGATCCCGGCCGCTACACCTCGAACGGCGCGCGCAGCTTCCTTGGCGTCACGTACGAGATGCACGAGTATCGTTGGGAGACGCATCGAATCTGGGGTGCAACGGCGCGCATGGTTCACCAGGTCATGGCACTCTTGGACAGTGAGTAAGAAGAAGCGCAAACGGCGCCTCCGGACCACCCGCGTCCCCGAGCGCCACTTCCTCGACAGCGACGAAGCGCGCTTCCGGCTGGCGGCGCGGCTGTCGGCTGGGCTCGGGGTGGTGCTGCTGGTGCTGGCGCTCGCGCTGTCCTATGCGCTGCCGATGTGGAACCACGCCCTCGGCGCGCACGGGAACGTAGCCCTGCGCATTGCCGGTGTGGCGCTCATCATCGTCAGCATCATGTTCGGACGGCTCGGGAAGTAGCCCGCCAAAAAGCGAAAACCCCCGAGCGTTGCCGCCCGGGGGTTCTCAATGAAACAGAAGAAGAAGTGCGAGTTACTTCTTGGCGGCGTCGCCAGCGGGGGCTGCCGTGTCGGAACCAGCCTCGCCCTCGGCCTTCTTGCCCTTCTTGCCCTTCTTGCCCTTCTTCGCGGCAGCGTCGCCCTTGGCGGCGTCGCCAGCGGCGGCATCACCCTCGGCGAAAGCCGGGGCGGCGAGGGACGTGAGGGCGAACGCGGCAACGAGGCCAAGCAGGATCTTCTTCATGGATGATCTCCTAGTGGGTGTGGTGCAAGTGCACCGAGCGCAGCCACGACACTGCAGGTGACGTGCCCGCTGGTTTGCGAATGCAACTGCGCGAATTCCGTTACGCGACGGAAACGTCGTGAGGCGAGTTGGTCGCGCGCGAGCGGGCGCGCGTGCAAAGACGCCACAGGGTTCGCGCCGGAGCGCAGGCGACGCGCGGCGACCATGCGCCTGCCGCGCGTCGCGACGTCGCGCTTGCTTCGCGGACGCCGGTGCGCAACCATGAGGACGCGTGGCTGTTTTCACGTCAATCCTCGACGCAATCGGGCATACACCGCTGGTGCGCTTGTCGCGCTTTGGTCGCGAATTGCCGGTGGAGCTGTACGGAAAGGTGGAGGCGTGCAATCCCGGCGGCTCTGCCAAGGACCGACTGGCGCTGCACCTCTGTGACATGGCGGAGCGACGCGGCCTCTTGCGCGCGGGCGGCACCATCGTCGAGGCGTCGGCGGGCAACACCGGTGTCGGGCTGGCGATGGTGGCGGCGGTGCGCGGCTATCGCTGCATCGTCGTCGTGCCGAACGGGACGTCGCCCGACAAGCTGGCGGTGGTGCGCGCGCTCGGCGCGGAGATTCGCGAGTGTAGCGCCGACGAAGACTACGTCGACGTCGCCGAGGCGATGGCGCGCGAGCGGCGCGCGTTCCGGCCCGATCAGTTCCACAACCCCGACAATCCCGAGTCGCACGCGCTGACGACGGCGCGCGAGATCTGGGACGATCTCGAGGGGCGCGTCGACGTGCTGGTGGCGGCGTGCGGCACGGGCGGAACGCTCTCGGGCGTGGGGCGCGCCTTGCGCGAGCGCAATCCGGAGCTGGCCGTGGTGCGCGTGATTCCCGTCGGTGACGACGGCGGCGACTCGAAGCTCGAAGGCATCGCGCCCGAAGGGCCGCCGGCGTCGTTCGCCTGCCCGGAGCTCGGGGCGGAGGTGCCGGTGCGCGACGCCGAGGCGCGCGCGGCCATGCAGCGGCTCGCGCGCGAAGAGGGAATCCTCGTCGGTGGGTCGGCAGGCGCGGCGCTGGCGGGCGCGGTGGCGCAGGCGCCGAAGCTGTTGCGCGGTGCGCGCGTGGTCGTCATCCTGCCCGACACCGGGCGCAACTATGTCGGCTCGCTGGCTCGCTAGCCTCGTCGTCGTTCTCGTCGCCGGCTGTCACGCCAAAGGCAGCACGGCTTGCGACGGCAACGGTGCTTGCGCGCTCGACTGCGGCGCCGGCATCGACGCGCCCGCCAACGAAGGGCAGCAGCACGTCGACGAGCCGACGGTGGTGAGCTACGCGGCAAATCCGCCGGCGTCGGGCCCGCACTGGCCGGCGTGGCAGGAGCCGTGGGGCGCCTATCCGAACGGGCTGCCGCGCGAGCGCTGGATGCACAACCTCGAGCATGGCGGCGTCGTGCTGCTCTACCACTGCCCGAGCGGCTGCGACGATGACGTCGCGGAGCTGACGACCCTGCGCGACGCGACAGCGGTCGATCGCTTCAACGAGCAGCGCGTGCTCATCGTCCCCGACGCGTCGATGCCCCACCGGGTGGCGGCGGTGGCGTGGGGCTGGCGCTGGCAGGGCGAGGTGGTCGACCTGCCGGCCATCCGCTGCTTCATCGACGCGCGCTACGATCGCGCGCCGGAGTCGATTCCGTAGTCGGCCGAGGTGAGCTTGCGGAGCGACGGCAGCGCTACCGCGGCGACGATCGCAGCGACGATGCAGGCCAGGCCGCCCGAGGCGACCGAGAAGCGGGGGCCGACCGCGCGCGCGACCACGCCGGCTTCGAGCTCGCCGAGCTGGGGGCCGCCGATGAAGAAGATCATGTTGACCGAGGTCATGCGGCCGCGCAGCTCGTCGGGCGTGAGCAGCTGGCGCAGGGTCTGGCGCACGACCATGCTGACGGTGTCGGCGGCACCAGAGATGGCGAGCAGCACCATCGATAGGGCCAGCCAGCGGGAGAGGCCGAAGGCGGCGATGGCGGCGCCGTAGATGGCGATCGACCAGAGCACGGCGACGCCCTGACGGCGAATGGTGCCGCGCGCGGCGAGCGTCGCGGCCGCGAGGGCGGCGCCGATGGGCTGCGCGGCGTAGAGGAGGCCGAGACCGCGCGGACCGACGGAGAGGATGCGATCGGCGTAGACCGGGAGGAGCAAGAGCGAGCCGGCGAAGAAGGTGGCGACGAAATCGAGCACCATCGTCGAGAGGATGAGCGGCGAGCGACGGAGGAAGCGCAGGCCGTCGATGGCGGCCTGGATGCTGATGTTCGTGGTGGTGCGCGGCGGCGCGCGGTGGCGCATGGCCAGGAGCGCCCCGATGACGGCGCTGAACGAGAGCGCGTCGAGGACGTAGACGGGGAAGACGCCGCGCCAGGCGATGAGGAGGCCCGCCAGCGACGGGCCGGCGATGGCGGCGATCTCCCACGCCATGGCGTGGAGCCCGATGGCGTTGGCGAGATGCTCGCGCGGAACCAGGAGCGGCACCAGCGATTGGCGCGCCGGCGAGTCGAGCGCGAGGGCGCCGCCACCGACGGCAATGACCGAGTACAGGACCGCCGGCGTGATGTGACCGCTGCGCGTGGTCCAGGCGAGCGTCAGCGAGCAGGCGGCCATCAGCCCCTGCGAGAGGAACATGAGACGGCGCCGGTCGAGCGCGTCGGCGATGACGCCGCCGCCGAGCGCGAAGAGGATCACCGGGATGACGCGGCACAGACCGACGAGACCGAGCGCCAGCGACGAGCCGGTCAGCTTGTAGATCTGATACGGCACGGCCACCGTCTGCATCTGCGAGCCGGTGAGCGAGATGATCTGACCGATGAAGAGCAGGCGAAAATCGCGCGATCGCAAAGCGGCGAGGCGGGCGCTCACGCCAACATCATACGGCGGTCTAGTACCAATCCCGGTCAGTTAAGAACGAATAGCTTTGGGACGGCCGGGTTCGCGGACGCAGTGAGGCGACCTCCCGGCGTCGGAATCCGTCGCAGTCGCCGCTTCGCGGCGTGCTCCTCCATCGGGGCCGCCCAGGTCGCGCTTCGCGCGACGC
>JAQBQH010000276.1 GCA_028287105.1 Myxococcales bacterium | reverse complement strand
CGTCATCGTGCGCGCCTCGAAATTCTTGATCTTAATCCAGTCGCGCGTGCGCCGGCCGGGCATGTACTTCGATCCGAGCTTTGTCGCGATCAGGCCCTCAAGCCGTTGCTCACGCGACGCGGCGAGCAGCGCGGTGCCGTTGCCGATCGAGTAGCCGACTGTCCGCCACGCGTCGCCGTTCAACTCCAGCTCCGCAAGCGCGCGCTTACGATCCTCCAGCGGGCGCGGCATCAAGTTTTCGCCGTCGAGGTGGAGCAGATCGAAAACGAACAGGCACAGCGTGCCACGCCCGTCGCCGTTCATCTTCTCGGACATGGCCGCGAAGTCGGGCTTGCCGTCAACGCCAACGACGACTATCTCGGCGTCGAGGATCGTCCGGTGCCGTTTGAGCTGCGCCGCCATCGGCCGCAGCTCGGGCAATTGGGCGGAGATCTCGCGACCGCGCCGCGTGACGACGCGCAGCGCGCCGCGGTCGACGTAGACGAGCGACCTCCAGCCATCGTATTTGATCTCGTAAAGGTGACGCGCGTCGTCCTCGGGTAACTTCCCGGATTCGAGCAGCATCGGCTTGATCGCCGGCAGAGCTGCTGATGTTGCGCGCGGCGCCACTGCGTAGTGGTGTCACGGAGCGATCGACGGCCTACTGGTCGGCTTCACGACGCCGGCATCGGACGTAGCCACCAAACTCGACAATCCGATGTCACCGTCGCTGCGCAGCCTCGCCACCATCGACGGCGACAGCTTCCACTTCCGCGGACTCGCCGCGGGCAGCTATCTCGTGGCCGCGACCGGCGGCGGCGCCGGCGACTCGCAGATCGTGCAGGTGCAGGCCCTGCACAATCGGGGCAGCTCGAGCGTGCACGGCCACGTGAGAGAGTGGTGCGGCGGCGCTGCGGTCGTCGGCATGCGCTGCCAGGCAATGGTCGACAGCCCGTCAGGCACGCTGATGTGGGGTAATGCCAACCCGAGCTACAGCGATAACAACGGCGACTTCACGCTCGACGGCGTGGCGGCCGGCTCGAACCGCATCTCTGCGACGGCGGGAATTCGTTCTACTCGAACGGGATCGCGCACGTGACCGTCGTCGACGGGCAGCCCGCAACGGTCTCCATTCCCTTGGTGAAGCGGCGTGAAGGCGGCGTGGTCGGCGAGATCGGTGCTGTGATCGCGAGCGACAGCGCGCTCGTGGCGCGTATCGCTACCGTCGATCCGCAGGGCGCGTTCGCGCCGGGCTTAAGACCGGCGACGTCGTCGTGTCGGTCGACGGCGCGTCGGTGGCCAAGCTGGCGCCGATGGGCATCGACTTCGCGATCGGCGCTCGCCCGCTCGGCAGCCACGCCGCGGTGGGCGTCACGCGGGGCGGCAAGGACGTCGTGGCCGACGTCGCCATCACTACGCCTAAGCAATTCTGATTGCCCATTCGGCGTGCAGCGCGTCGCCACGAGGAGCGCCGGGCAGCTCAGCCGGCGACGAACCCTGACATCTAGATCACGTTTCAGACTCGACTGCTCGAGTACCCTCGTTCTGTTAAAGCGAGGTACGGACGCTGCATATCGTGCTCCAGCCATGCCACTAATCCGCATTGTGATGATAGCCATCATCGGCGTTCTCGTGACGGCGTGCGGCGATGAGTCGTCGTATGGGGCCGACATGGCTTGCGAAGTCCACGTGCCACCCAATTCGCCGACTTCGTGCGGACCCAACACCTGCTCCGCCGGGCAATTCTGTCTCGCCGAAGACCCGGGCGCTTGTGCGCGCGATCTGGCGTCGTCCCCAGACGGTGGCGGCGGAGGCGGCGTCGGTGGCGTGTGCATCAATTACCGGTGTGTTTCGCTGCCGGCTGTAGTTTGCGATTGCCACGCGGCGTGCCGCTCCGTCGAAGGTTCCGGCGAGGTCGGCTGCAGCTTTGACGGTACGACCCTCCGCTGCGACTACGTATAGACGTGCGATGCGCGCTCCGCCTTCGGATGCTGTGAACGCTCCTGCCTTCTCGTATCGCGCGCCTGCTCAACGTTCTCTTCAGGGTCGCAAATAATGCCGGACAACAACATGAGTCTCTCATCGGGTGTCAGGTTCGCCGCGACCTCGTCGTTGGTTTGAAGGCGGTTGCGCAGATCGTCGACGGCCCGTTCAGCCGTTCGTCGCCGTCTACGTGGGGCGGCCTGCAGACCGCCGAATCGGGGCAGCAGGCAGCGAATCGAATCGTTCGAAAGCTATTCGATGGCGCGACGTCGTGGCAGTCCTGGGCTTCTCTCTCTGGCGAGCTTCGGCTCCTGGCAGAAGCGGCTCCGAGTGTCTTCCTTGCTGCGGTCGAGCGTACCCTTACGGGTGCGTCCCCGCTTGCACCCAGCCTGTTCGTTAACGGCGATCCGCTCTTCACGAGTTCACCGCACACGAATCTTCTTTGGGCTCTTGAAGGCCTTGCATGGTCGCCCGATTACCTCGGCGACGCGGCTCTGCTGCTGGCCAAGCTCTCGCGGGTCGATCCAGGCGGTAAGACGCTGAATCGGCCCGCGAACAGCCTTCGGGACATGTTCCTGTTGTGGCATCCGAGCACAACGGCGTCTCTTGAACGGCGACTCAGCGTTATCGACAACATCTGCCGAAGAGAGCCTGAGGTCGGATGGAAGACTGTACAGAGGTGAACGCCGTCGCGTCACCGAGGTCGACGGCCTCTTCGAGGATGCCCTCCAGCATCAGTCCCCGATCATCGGCGCTGTAGCCAGTCAGCAGCGGCTTGACGCTGACGCCGACCCCTACGAGCAACACGGAAGCTTCCTCTCCCACATCGACAAAGAAGTGTTCGTCGAAGCGGACGGCCAGGCGGATCTGCGGAGCGGGCAACCATCGCAAAAGGACTTGGCCCATCCCTTTGCGCATCGTGCTTCGTTGGGTCACCTCAATCGCGCCGTCGTAAAGCACGATGTTCGCGTTCGGCTCCGGTGCGAAACGGGGAACTAGCGCCTGCGGATAGTCACTCGGTCCCGACATCACGCGAGCCTATCAGGTCAGGATCGCGACCGCCTACCCGCGCGTCAGCACTTCGCCGCGCGCGATTACCTGCCCGTCCTGCAGGACGTCAAATCCTCTCGTCGGCAGCACGCCGTCGAGCGCCAGCTCCGGCGCGCGCAGCCAGACGCGACAGTGCGTCATCTCGCCAAACTTGGCCCAGCCGTGCTGGAACCCGAACGTTGCGTCGTGCAGTTCGGCGGCGCCATCGAATCGAACGTGCGCCCGTAGACCCGAGGCGCGCGGCTCACGTGACGTGAGCCCGAACCACGCCTCGATGTGGTGGCCGGCGGTCACTTCCACGGCTCCGACACGATGATCTCGCACGAGACCTCGTCGAAGACCTCGACGCCGCCGCGCGGAAGAAAACCGATCCGCAGGTGCTTGAGCGCTGGGTCACCGCCTGCACGACGAATCTGAGCGTCGATCGCGCTCTCGTTGTCGACGCACTCCTGGCCGATCTGCGTGACTCGCGCGAGCAGCATGTTTGCCAGACGCACGGCGTCCTGGCTGTCACCCGACGACACGTAGCCGCCGCCCGGCGTGATGTAGAGCGTCCCGTCTTTGGTCGTCGTCGCGATCGTAATGCCGGCGGCGCGCATCTTCTTGCGCGTGTCCGCTGTCGGCGGTGGTCCTGCCGGCTGCGCGAATCGAACGCGCGACGGCTCGATGCTCTCGGGCCAGTTTCGATGAAGGATCTCGATCAGCTCGTGCTCGACCCACGGGTCGTAGCCCGGCCCGTGCTTCATGATCGTGATGAAGTAGAGCGCGTCGCCGTGCACGCGAGCGAATAAGACCTCGTGACTCCTCTCGACGAACGGCTGCGCCGGAGCGCCGAGGTGCAGATGGTGGATGCCCCAGTCGTTCAGCAGCGCGTCGTTGTAGCTGAGCTGTCGAATGCGCCGGCTGAGGTACGCGGTCAGGTCCGCACCAGCTCGGGAGTCGGCCTCGATGCGGTCGAGCGCCGCTAGTTGGTCATCCGAGAGATTCATCGCGCGCAGCTCAGGGGAACGGATCACGCGCCGCTTGAGCGGGTGGATCCTGCGCTTCCGCACGTTGTAGTACTTGACGCAGATCCAGAACACCTTCTGTCGATCTGAGCCCTGCTCGCGCAACATGCGCGCCGCCACCTTCTTCAGCTCGCGCGTCGCCGGGTAGCCGTCGGGGTCAAGCGCCATCGCTACCTGCGCGGTGACGTCGTCTAGGAACGACCAGCGGAGATCGTCGACCGTCAGCGCCATGACCGCTTGCAGGGTAGCTCATGCAGACGTCGCACGACGCCGCGAAGACAGCCGGCGACCGGGAGCGCTCCGGCACCCGGCCGCCGTTGCCTTGGTCCTACTGCGTGCGCATCGCCCAGCGCGTCGCGCTGTCGATGACCTGCTCAGCGCGCGCAGCCGAGTAGCCCGCGTCGACCAGCTCGCCCACAAGGCTGCCGCGCCACACGGCGTAGCTCTCTGAGTACGGGTCGAGCACGGCGAGCCAGCCGCAGTCGTTGATGATGGAGTTCATCGGAAGATTTCCTTTCCTGGGCATCACGTCCGTAGAGGTCTCTCTGAGCAGCTCGGCACCGTGCCGGGCTGCCCTTGGATCGCGTCCCTACCCAGAGAGATTGCGACGGAGGTTTTGGAACCTTGGCTCCCCGTCGCTGAGCACACGGGGTCGCGGTCGCGAGCGAGCATACGTCGTCTGTCTCGGGCTACCCAGCCCGGTAGCGCTGGCCTTGGACGCGCGGTCTCCCCGACGACTGCAGCGTGATAACGACGTTCTTCTGCCCAGCGCTTGGAGATGCCGCCGGCACGCTTCGAACAACTGCAATCGGTCGAGCCGGTCGTGGTCCGTGCGATGCGCTCAGCGGGCGAGTTGGAGGGCGCGATCGAGCACTTCGTCACGGCCGGCCTGGACGCCTCGGAGCGTCGGTTTGACGAGATAATCGATTGGCAGACCGACGCGCTGGAGCTGACGCCCATCGGCGTGGCGCACGTCGAGGCCAGTGAAGTAGATCGACAGTCCTCCGGGCAGCGTCGTGACGGTGACGTCGCCGTCCGCGCCTGCGGTTTGGCTGCCGACGAACTTCGTGCCGGCAGCCGCCTCGAAGAAGATTCCCGTGTGCTCCGACTGACTATTGGTCCGCTCGTCGACCAACATGAACGTCTTGCCACGATAAAGGGGTTTGCCCCCGGTGTTTTCGCGAATCGGTTGCAAAATCTTCTGACGAATCGGCTCATCGGTCGCATTGCCGCGAACGACGCAGAACTCCATCAACGCGCCAACTCGGGCGCCGCGAACGTTGATCCTCGAAGCGATGGCAAACATGGTGGCGTTCGGGTATCCGCGCATGTCGAAGATGATCGCCCGTGTCCTCTGGAGCTGCTCGAACATCGCGTCCACCTCTGCCGGCCGAAGGCGATCGAGGTCGACGTAGCCGACATTGCCGTCGAGGATCCGGACAACGTCGCCCGAGCGCCACGTGATCTCCTTGAATCGAGGCGTGTGCCGGACGAGCCTCACGGTTCGCGTACTACCGTCCGCGCCGCGCACGGCCATCACAAGCGTCGAGCCGTCGGCACCCGCGAGCGCATTGAGGAGCGAGAAATAGTCACGGAAAGCATCGTTCGATGCCGCTACGAATCGCCGGAAGCGCTCCATCCGTGCCGCGATCGGCTCGCCGTCGGCGCTCACCACGAAGTCGCCAACGCGTAACCCCGCGCGCTTGGTTTCTTCGTCGCCGCCGACAACGACAATGACGGGCTTGCCTTCGATCATGCGCGCGCGGATCCGTGGCCAGGCCGGAGGGTTCACCTGCGGATCGACGGTGCCCTTGATGTAGACGTGCGAGTCTGGGATATGCGTCATGAGATCGGCAACCGCTTCCTCGTAGGCGTTCCTGCCTTCCGCCGCTTCGAAGCGCGGGATGAAGCTGGTGAGGACATCGTTCCATCGCTCGTCGAGAAGCGCCTTGTATGGGTAGAAGCGGTCGATGACCGTCCACAGGCGGAACAATGCCAAGAGCCGCATATCTGCCGACGGCGCCTTTTCGTTCGCGTACACCTTTTCCGCGCGCCAAACGAGCGGTGGCAACGATTCAGCGGCTGGACGCACGCGAGACGTACGAAGCGCGCGCAGCTTTGCGAGCGCAGTCGCCACGACCGTCGCGTCGTCTGCTTCGGCGGGCAACTCCGCATCGGCATGCAGTGGCACGCCAACGGGAACGACCTCGAGCCAGCGCATGCGCACAACTCGATTGGCGTCGAGCGGGATCGGACCCGCGACGGTGATCAAATCGTCCAGCGTCGTGCCGTGCATGATGATCGCCGCATCGCCGATTGCCTGCAGAGCCATGACCGCGTCCGGAATCGACGTGGCGGCATTCAGGACGAGCGCGAGCGGGCGATGAATCGCGTCTGGCTTGGGCGATAACGAGGTGGTCGCCTGCTCCTCGAACATCGACTGGTACGGACTGGAGCTGTCGCCGTTCTGTGGCGTATAGCCCTCGTGCGCGACCCAGCGAAATGGCGGAGTGAGCAAGTCTCGCGTGATCAAACCGCTGAGGAGGTCGCTCAGTTGACCCGAGGCTTCGTTGAAGGTGGCCACTCCGTCGTCGAGTCGCGCGTCGACGATGAGCTCCTTCGCGTCCTTGATGGCGGCCCTGGCCTTGTCGACATCGGCGGGCGTGTGGGGCGCCGCGAGCTGCACCATCAGCACGCCCTTCTTCGGCCACAAAAGGAACGCACCACCTGGACGCGGCGTCGCAGGTCGAGGCCGTTCAGCCGGAGCCACGCGAGTCACCGGATCGTGTAGCTCGCCCAGCATGCCGCTGACGGATGCAGCGAGATCGTCGTCGGTGGTGGCGGCGCGTGCCCTGGGCAACGCGCGCAGGAGCGCAGCGTCCCAGTCAATCTGGCGAGTCCATAGCCAAGGATGGAGGAACTTGACGGTGCCCCACACCTTGCAGAGCTTGGCGAGCCGCGCGGTCCGATCCGTCCTTGGCGGTTCGGCGCCGCCCGCTCTACCGGTGACAACGACGCCCAGGCACAGGAGAAGCGCGATGCGAACGCGGAGATGCATATCGTGTAGAGGAAGCGAAAAGCGAAAAGTCGCATGCCGCGGCGCGGCTATCGCGCGCGGCTCTCGACCGTAAACGGGTAGCTGACGATGACAAACTTACCGTCCGGCGGCTTGGGGAACTTCCAGCGCCGCGGAGCGCTTGCGATGCACGTGCCGACGGGCCAGAATCGGTCGGGCAGCGACGAGCTCTGGATGACCGACACCATCACCTCACCGGACGCCTCAATCGTGTATTGAATGGTCACGTCGCCGCGCAGCTTGGCGTCGCGTCGCAATCCCCACTGGTAGCACTTCTTCACGTCAGCAACATGAGCGCGAACGGTCGCCTCCACCGCGTCGCGTGCGAGGGAGCCCCGCACCTGCGGCGTTCCCAAGGTCACGACGCCCGGACCGTCGGCCTCGTCGTCGTGCGACGGCGCCGGGGCGCCCGCCGCCAACTGAGTGGCGGCGGACGGCTTGGCACCTCGCAGGTTGCGATCGAGCAACCGACGCAGTCCGAATGATGTAGTCGTCAGCAACACGAGCACGGCAACGATCCCGACCGCGCGTGGCATCCACCTCTGTCGATCGCGCGTGAGCGCAGCAAGCAGAGCCGGCATCGACGCAACGCGCGCGTCAGGCGTGGCGCGGAGCCCGCGGAGCAGGACGCGCCGCAACCAGCCGGGCACCTTTCGGCCGCGCGGCGGTTCGCGCACGCGTTGTGCGACGATCGCCGCTCGCAGGCTTGCAAGGTTCTCGCCGGCGAAGGGTCGCTCACCGTAGAGTGCTTCGTAGAGAGAGACGCAGAAGCTGAAGATGTCGGTACGCGCGTCCGTGGCACGGCCAAACATCTGCTCCGGCGACATATACGCCGGCGTCCCGAGCAGCGTACCGGTACGCGTGATCGAGAGATCTAGCGGACCGTCCGTTTGGCCGGCCGCGGATTCTTGCAGACCGGCGATACGCGCCAGGCCGAAGTCGGTGACACGTACGCGACCGGTGTCGAGGCCTGCGTGGCCGCTGTCGGCTTCGGCGCCGATGAGCACGTTGTCAGGCTTGAAGTCGCGATGAACGAGGCCTGCGCGATGCGCCGCCTCGAGACCGCGACCCGCGCTCACGAAGACATCCACGATCGTGCGCCAGTCGTGCGGGCGCTGGAGCCACGCCCGAAGCGTTGCCCCCTCGACCAACTCCATCGCGATGAACACGCCCTGCCGCCACGTGCCGACGTCATAAACGGAGACGACGTTCGGGTGGGAAAGTCGCGCGAGCGCCTGCGCCTCTCGCTTCAGCCGCGTGCGCAATGCCCCCTCGTCGCTCGAGGGGTCGACGTGCAGCACCTTCAGGGCGACGGTGCGCTCGAGCTCGGGATCATGTGCTGCGTAGACCGCGCCCATGCCGCCTCTACCGATCAAGCGCAGGACGCGGTAACGGCCGATCACCGTGTCCGGCGTCATCAGGTCGACGCCGCTCGCGGTCGGTCCGAGTATGCGAGCGCCTGCGTCGGTGCTCCCGAGCTTTACAGACGCCAGCTCCAAGACCAGCTCGCGACAGGACGGACATCCCTGCAAATGCGCACGCACGACGCCGTCGCTGTCCGGTTGCGGATTTTCGAGGAACTGTTGCAAGGAGGCGGCGGAGGGGCAGCCCATCGTTCGCCATACGGTAGCATGGCGTCTTCTCGGTCTTGTCATCGGGCGAGCGCCACGCGTGGGCGTGATACGATCGCTCAACATGCCGCGCAACGAGAGCGACGTGGGCCACGAGCTAGAACAGCTGTGGCGTTCAGCGCGGGCGCGCTGGCCGACAGTCGATCTCGATCGAAAGCGTTTCGCCGCCTTTCTCAACGAGCGCAGGCTTATCGGCGAGCGGGCAGAAGCTCGCGCTGCTGATCTCTATCTGACGTGCGCCTGCGCCGCGGGAATTCCGGAGGCGCTGGTGGCGTTCGACGAGTTGCTGGTCGCAGTCGGCAACGAGCTGCGCAGCGTCGCCCGCTCCGATGATCTGCTGGCAGAAGCGCTCCAGGTCACCCGCCATCTTCTGGTGCGCCGGCAGGACCGCGCGCCGGCAATCTCGGACTATGCCGGCCGCGGCGACCTTGGCGGCTGGTTGCGGGTCACCCTCGGTCGCGAAATCGTCCGGCTACGTCGACGCCAGGAGCGCGACGTCCGCCTCGATACGGATCAACTGGAGCGGGTAGCGGGCGAACGGCAGGACCCGGAGACGGCCTACTTCAGAGACCACTACCGACGAGAGCTGAAGCAGGCGTTTGCCGCCGCGACCGAGCAACTCGACGGGACCGAAGTGCGCATCCTGCGCTACTCCGTCATCGATGGGCTCGGTATCGACGAGATCGCCAAGCGCGAGCGATTCCACCGCGCCACCGCTGCGCGTCGCTTGGCGCGAGCGCGCCAACGGCTCATCGACGAGACCAGAAGGATCATTCGCGAGCGTTTGCGTCTCGACTCGGTCCAGCTCGACAGCGTCCTGCAGCTGATCGACAGCCAAGTGGACGTCAGCGTGCAACGATTATTGCGCGAAGGTCGGACGCGCTGAGGGTGCGCCCCGTGCACGCGGACGAGCGTTTGCGAACATGCGGAAGGACCACGTTTCCGGATGCCACCAGGGTGCCACGGCTAAACGGAACCGCGGTGGTCACGGCGGAATGAGATGGAACGACTTGGAATGGTCTTGAAGCGATTGTCCGACGGGAAACGGCACTAGAACGATGCAAGCCAGCGTCGTACCTATGTTTGCCGTTTCTCGTCTTTGACGGGTTCAAGTCCCGTCTCCCGCTCTAGAAATACCGAAGCACCTACGCCCGGTTAGAGCCTCCAAGGCCAACCGGGCGTTGTCGTATCTGGGCTTCGTCCGCACCGCCGTCCGCACCTGCGTGCGGACGAGCTCCGCCTGAAGCGCGGTCCGCGACTCCGCCGCACACCAACCGCAGCACGTTCGTCATCGGATCGCTTCTCGTCAAGAGCAACGGTCGAGTAATGCTCGCGCATCCTCTCCGTCACGTGTCCGGTCATCGCGCGCGTCACAACCGCGTCGACGCCGGCCCTCCGGGCGAGATCGTTGAACGTCCGGCGGAGGCCATGCACGGTGAACCCGCGCTTGATCCCCGCTGCCTTCAGCGCACTCCGCCAAGCCTTCTGGACGGAGCTTGGAACGCGAAGCGTCCCAGTCTCGGAGGGAAAAACCCAGCCCTCCGCGAAGCCCGGGGCCTGGCCTTCCAGCAGCATCTGGCGATGCCACTGGAGGACTGACCTGAGCTCCGCGACGAGCGGGATCTCCTTCGGCGCGCGCTTCTTGCGGTTCACCGGACCGACATGCCTCCGCACCTGCTTGCGCTGGATGCGGAGCACATCGGCCGCTTCGTCCACGTCCTCCCATCGAAGTGCGGAGGCATGGCAGAAGCGGAGCCCAGTGAACGCGAGCGTTGCAACGAGAGCGTAGTGCTGCGGATGGAGCTCGCGTATGGCCTTTAGAAATGCCGCGAGCTCCGTCGGAGTCAGCGCGTTCGAATGCTCGCGCTCGGCTCCATCGGGGAACGAGATGCGGAGCCGCCGGCGGTGAACGATCCGACCTCCACCGTCTACCAGTACGACCTGGACAGGCGGTTGACGACGCTCGCGCGCCCTGGCGACGCCGCCATCCAGATGACCTACGACACGCGTGGCCGAATCAAGCGCATCACGCATCCGTTGCGTATCTTCACGTTCAATTATGAGACGGGCACCGCAGGGGCCAACGGTGCGGCGGCGACGCCGAGCTACGGCCGGTTGAAGTCGATCACCGACAATG
>JAQBQH010000242.1 GCA_028287105.1 Myxococcales bacterium | reverse complement strand
TGGCGCGTCCGTCGCGCCGCCGCTCTCGCCGCCGGGGCGCACGGCGAGCTATGGGCGGACCGAGGCGCGCGCGTCCTCGGCCCGCTCCGGCGCGACCCCTCCGGCTTCGTGCGCGAAGCGGTTCATTGAGCAACCCGCGACGACGTTCGTTGACGAGCCGCCACGATAGGATACGATTCGCCGGGAGGATGCTCCGTCCATGACGCTCGGGCTCGTCTGCGACGCCTGCGACGCGTTGTCGCCAATCAACGCAACCGTTTGCCAGCTCTGCGGGGCTTCGCTCGGCGTGGCGAAATCGAAGGCTGCCGCCGGCACCGGCCCCAAGGCGGCCATCCCCGAGCCGTTCGGTCGCGGCGCTGCGCCGCCCGAGGCGCCCAAGGTCTGCGCCTACTGCGGCGACGACATCGCCCCCGGCCACCGCTTCTGCGGCAACTGCGGCAAGCCCATGGTCACCAGCGGCGCCGCTGCCGCGCCGGCGCCCGTCGCGGCCCCGACGCTCGCGCGGCCCGGCAACAAGCCCGCCGCCAAGACGATGTTCTTCGGCGCCATGCAGGCGCCGTCGCCGAAGCTCATCCTCATCAAGGGCGAAGGGCTCGACGGTGTCACCTACGTTCTGTCCGCGTCGGAGCACATCGCCGGCCGCCTCGAGGGGGCCATCCTCTTCCCCGAGGACCCGCTGCTCTCGCCGCGCCACGCCAACTTCATCTATCGCGACGGCAAGCTCACCGTCCGCGACGAAGGCTCCGCCAACGGCGTCTTTCTGCGCATCATCAAGCCGCAGACCGTCCCCACCGGCGCCACCTTCCTCGTCGGTGAGCAGCTCCTCCGCGTCGATGCCTGCCCGCTCGAGGCGGTGCCCATCCCCGACGATGAAGGCACCTACTTCTACGGCTCGCCCAAGCGGCCGTCGCGCCTCGCGCTCACGCAGCTCATCGCCGGCGGCCACGAAGGCATGGTCTTTCGCGGCCGCAACGACACGCTCACCATCGGCCGCGAAGGCAACGACGTGAACTTCCCCGACGACCCGTTCATCTCGGGCCGCCACGCCACCGTCACCGCCAGCGACGGCCCGCAGGGCACGCTGTTCCAGATCGCCGACCTCGCCTCGAAGAACGGCACCTTCCTACGCGTCTCGGGCGAATCGCCGCTGTACCACGGCGACTACGTCTTTCTCGGCCAGCAGCTCTTGCGCGTGGAGATCACCTGATGGCCATCTGCGATACCTGCGGCCGCGACAATCAGAACCTGTACAAGTTCTGCCTCGGCTGCGGCGCCGAGCTCAACGCCGGCCCCGCCGTCGCCGACGCGGGCGACACGCTGCGCTCCGACCCGACGCCGTACCCCAAGCGCGTCGAAGAGCCCTCGGCGTCGCACTCCAACGGCGACATCGACGACTACGATCTGCGCGATCGCCGCGACTCGCTGGCGCATATCCAGCCGATCCCGGGCCTGGCGCCGTCGCTGCAAGAAGCGGCCAACGCCTCGCGCCCGTCGTCGGCGCGGCTCTGCCCGTCGTGCGGCAACGTCGTGCCGTCGGAGTTTGCCTTCTGCGGCGCCTGCGGCTCGCGCCTCGAGGCGCAACGCCACGTCGACACCACGCGCAACGAGCTCACCCCATCGAGCGATTCGCACGGCTCGACCGCCGGCCAGCTGGTGCTCATCCGCCCCGACGGCACCGAGGGCGGGGTCCATCCGCTCGCCGAGGGCGAGAACGTGATCGGGCGCGGCCTCGGCTCGCTCTTCGACGCGGACGGCTATCTCTCGCCGCGCCACGCCGAGCTGGTCCTCAACGCCGCGGGCCTCGTGGTGCGCGACACCGGCTCGCTCAACGGCGTCTTCGTCAAGCTCGTCGGCGAGGAGGAGCTGCACGACGGCGACGTCTTCCGCATCGGCCAGGAGCTCCTGCGCTTCGACGAGATTCAGCAGCCCGTGCCGCTCGACGACGGCACCGACGTGATGGGCTCGCCCAACCCGGGCTACTGGGGTCGGCTGGCGCTCATCGTCGGCCGCGACCAGGACGGCTCGGCGTTCCCGCTCTTCGGCGACTCGGTCACGCTCGGCCGCGAGCGCGGAGACATCCTCTTCCCCGAAGACGGCTACGTCTCCGGGCAGCACGCGCGCGTCGAGCTGCGCGACGGTCGCTTCTACCTTTGCGATCTCGACAGCTCCAATGGGACGTTCGTGCGCGTCAGGGGCGAGCGCGCCGTCAAGGCGGGCGGTTCGATCTTGATGGGGCAGCAGCTGTTTCGAATCAGCTACTGAAGACGAGCTACCGGCGAGCTACTTCTTCGGCGGCGTCGTCGCGGGCGTGGTCCCAGGCGTGCCCGGCGTGTCCTTGCCCATCTGATTGAACGCCTTGTCGAGCGTTCCGCGGTTGTCGACCGGCGCCATGTAGTGGAAGCCGTTGCCGACCTTGAACGCCTTGCCGTCGTCGAAAATGACGGTCACGTCGACGGTGGTGTTGGGATCCCCGCCCGGCGTGCTGACGTGAATCTTGTCGGCGGCGGCCACGACCACCGCGGTCGCGTCGTGCTTGCCGAACTTGACGGTGACTCCGCCGCGGCCCGGCTGAAAGCCGTTGCCCTTGATGACGACGTCTTCACCACCGGCGTACGTTCCCTGCGCCGGCTCGACTCCCGTGACTTTCAGCTCATTCGAGCACCCGGCAAGGCCGAGGAGCGCCACCACCGCGTACGCCAACTTGACCGCTCGCATCGCAACCTCCCGTGTTTCGCCGGAAATTACCCCGCGCCGCCTGCGGGCGCAACCTCGGAATAAACCCGGGGTCGCGTCCGTATATACGTGTATGGCTACCGTAGTGCTACTTCTGACCGCCTTCGTGGGTGCCGCCGCGGTTCGTTTCCTCGGTTTATCGTCCATCGACCTCCTCGACGACCGCGACCTGCAACCGGTTGACGATCATCGTCGCTAGGGTGATGCTCGCGGCGTGAGCGCCGCCGAACCGCGTTTTGCCCCCTACGTAGGCCAACAATCCGAACCTCTCACCGTCGATGTCGAGCGCGGGCACATCCGCCGCTTCTGCGAGGCCATCGGCGACACCAACCCCATCTATGTCGACGAAGCGGCCGCCCGCGCCGCCGGCCACGCGCGCATCCCGGCGCCGCCGACCTTCGCCGTCGCGCTCCGGCCCAAGGATTCGCGCGCCGGCATCGACCTCGACTGGCGCAAGCTGCTCCACGGCGAGCAGGAGCTGTCGTTCGCGCGCCCGATCTACGCCGGCGATCGCCTGACGCTGGTACAGCGCATCGCCGAGGCCAGGGTCAAGGAGACCAAGGCGGGGATCATGGACGTCATGGTGCTCGAGACCGTCGCCACCGACCAGGGCGGCGCCCGTGTCTTCAGCGCCCGCTCGACGGTGCTGGTGCGCCGATGAGCGCGACGTTCGAGACACTCCGCGTCGGCGACGTCGTGCCGTCGGTCGAGCGGGCGGCCATCACCACCACGCAGCTGGTGCAGTACGCCGGCGCGTCGGGCGACTTCAACCGCATCCACTTCGACGAGCCCTTCGCCAAGGAGGGCGGCTTTCCGTCGGTGATCGCGCACGGCATGC
This sequence comes from Myxococcales bacterium, assembly GCA_028287105.1. GTDB lineage: Bacteria > Myxococcota_A > Polyangia > Palsa-1104 > Palsa-1104 > JAQBQH01. Next base: position 3,523 of record JAQBQH010000242.1, on the reverse strand, counting down.
TGTCGATGGCCTTCTTCGGGCAGCTCGTCGCCGACTGGGCGGGCGGCCCCGAGCGCGTGGCGCGGCTGGCCGCACGCTTCAAGGCGGTGACGTTCCCCGGCGATCGCGTCACCGTCAGCGGCGAGGTCAGCGCGCGCGACGAAGCGGCGCGCACCGTCGAGCTCAAGCTGTTCGCCAAGAAGCCCGACGGCACCGTCACGCTCGAGGGCAGCGCCACCGTTCGCTTCGCCCCAACTTAGCGCTTCAAGGAGACTACGCATGAGACCGAGCCTGATGTACGCCGTCGTCGCGGCGGCCCTGTTCACCCCGTCGCTGGCACGCGCGCAGATGCCGGCCAACGGCCTCGCCGTGGAGGCGCGCCTCGGCGGCGGCGTCGTCCTCGGCGGGGTCGGCACCGTCGTCGCCGTGCCCTCGCTCACCGTCGGTGGGCGCCTGATCGATCGCCTGCAGCTCGGCGTCGGCTTCGGCATCTTCCGCATCTCGAGCCCCGGCGGCGGCATGGGCGGAACGAACCAGACCACCTTCACCTTCGCGCCCACGCTCTCGGTCGACATCCTGAAGGCGAAGGACAACCGGGCCGCCCTCTACGGCAAGTTCGCGCTGCCGATGGGCGCCGAGATCACGACGACGCGAAACTTCTTCGTCCTCGGCTACGACGTCGCCATCGGCGCGCGCTACTGCCCGCATCCGAACTTCGCCATCGGTGTCGAGGGCGGCCTGACCGGCGTGTTCGTCGATCCCAACGGCCCCAACGGCAGCGGGATCACGACGGTGTATGGAGCTCTGGTGGGGACGTTCTACTGGGGAAAGTAACGAAGCAGCAGCAGCAGCAAGGTACCTGACCGCGACTACATCAGGTCCTTGCGCTGAAGCGCCCGCCGCATCTTCGTGAGCGCCTGCTCCTGGAGCTGGCGAATGCGCTCGCGCGACAGGTTGTACTTCTCGCCGATCTCTTTGAGCGTCAGCTCCTTGTCGCTGTCGAGCCCGAAGCGCTGCCGCAAAATGTCGGCCTCGATCGGCTTCAGCGTGTCGAGCTGCGCGCGCACCTCCTCACTCATCGCGTCATCCACCATGTCGTCGGTGGTGGTGCGATTCTCCGCGTTCGGATCCTGGATGAAGTCGATGAACTTGCGTCCATCCTCATCCGAGACCGTGCGGTCGAGCGAGAACGACTGATCGAGCAGGAACGTGCGCATCTTCTCGATCTTCGGCGCGGCGATGCCCGTGACCTCGGCGATCTCCTCGGACGACGGCTGCCGTCCCAGCTTCGCCGACAGCTCGCGCTTCGACTTGGCCACCCGGTGATAGGCGTCGATCATGTGCACGGGCAGACGAACCGCGCGCCCCTTGTCGGCGAGCGCGCGCGAGATCGCGTGGCGGATCCACCACGACGCGTAGGTCGAGAAGCGATAGCCGCGACGGTAATCGTAGCGCTCGACCGCCTTGATGAGGCCGATGTTGCCCTCCTGGATCAAGTCGGCCAGCGGCATGCGCCCGTAGTTGAAGCGCCGCGCGATCGAGACCACCAGTCGCAGGTTCGCCTTGACGAACTCGTTCTTGGCCGCCTGCGCGCGCGCGTACGAGGTGCCGAGCTCGCTCAGGAACTTCTTGAAGTCGCGCGAGCCGGTGTTGAAGTCGGCGACGTCATCGATCACGCGACCCGGTGCGCCGTTGATGATCTTGTGGATGTCGTCGAGGACGATGTCCAGGATGCGCTTGTCGGTGTCGAGCGCGCGCAGCTTCTCCGAGACCTTGACCACGATGCGCTCGAAGCGCTCCTGATCGGCCTTGGAGTGGCGCTTCTGCACCTTGACGAGCTGCTGGCGCACGAGCTTGAACTCGGTGATCGAGTTCTCCAGCGTGCGCTCGCAAACCTTGAGCGCATGCTCGGTCACGGGCGCGTAGGTCAAGAGGCGAACCCACAGCGCGATCTCCAGCGACTCGAGCTTGCGCGCCGACTCGAACTCTTCCTGCGGGCGCAACACGGCCAGCCGCGCCATGTCCTTGAAGTACATGGCGAGGAAGTTCGACGGCTCCTCGGCCTCGCGCTTCTCGGCCGGCTCGTCGCCTTCGTCGTCGGCGCCGATCACCGCCTCGAGCTCCGCAACGGCGTCCCCCTCGCCATTCGTGTCGTTTGCCGGGCCGTCGGGTCCGCCCGGGCCCTTGCCCTTGACGACGCCAACGGCGGCGACAGCTTCGTCTGCCAGCGGCGCAGGGCTAGCCTCCCCGCCCTTCTTGGGCCGGGTAGCAAACCGAGCAGGCAGCTGGCGCTTCACGCGTGGGGCAGCGGTCTTCATGAAGGTCTTTTTCACCTTTCTTTTCATTCGCCCTTCGCCTTCGTCCCTAATACCAACGGTACGAGCGACTTCATTCCTCGGTTTCCCGTGATCTCTCAAAGTAAGACGCCCCTCCCCCGACGCAAGGCCAGGGGGCGGCGCCGATTGCGCACATGTGCCAGTGGCGCACATGCAGTCTCGTGCCGTTAGACACGAGACGAGGCTTCCGCGTTGGTTATTCGATGCTCGGGAACGTTAGAACATTTAAGGCGTGGTCTTCTTTTCGGCCACTACGATGAGCTGTCGAGAATTGGCGCCGAAGAACTTGCCGCGCAGAGACAGACCGCCTGAGACCTCTGTCACGCGAAAGCCGGAGTGGTGTAGGACCTTACCGATCTCGTGCAGCGAGTAGGCGCGGATCGAAATCTCCTGCTCGAGCTGTCGGCCATCTTCGAAGATGATCGAGCGCTGCACCTGGACGCGCGACGAGAAGTAGTTGAAATCGACCTCTTCGAGCACCACGCAGCCGTCGCCCTGCCACCAGACACGCGTCGGCAGATCGCGCACCACGTAGTCGCGGTTGACCACGTCGATGAGCAGCTTGCCGCCCGGCTTGATGGCGCGCGCCAGGTTGGCGGCGACCTTGCGGTTGGTGTCGTCGTCGAAGTAGCCGAACGACGTGAACATGCAGTAGGCGCCGTCGAACTCGTTCTCGAAGGTCATCTCGCGCATGTCGCCGTGGATGAAGTTGACGTTGACGCCGACGCGGCGCGCAGCATCGGCGGCGCGGATGAGCAGCGGCAACGAGAGGTCGAGGCCGGTCACCTTGTAGTTCTTGGCGGCGAGCTCCATCGCGTGGCGGCCATAGCCGCAGGCGAGGTCGAGAAGCGCGCCGCCGGTGGGAATCTGCAGCGACTCGCCCACGAACTGCGCTTCGCGCTCGGTCTGGCGCGGCGTCAGGAAGGGCAGCGTGCGCAGGTAGTCGTCGTCGAAGATCTCTTCGAACCACTGCTTGGTTCGGCGCTTGCGGCGCGGGCGCAGCGCCATGTCGCCCGACGGCGCGGCGGCGGGAGCCTGGGCCGCCGCAGCCGGAGCGGTGGCAGGCGGTGACGGCGGCGCGCCTGGCGCCGACGTGGGCGAAGGTGGGGGCGCGTTTTGCGCCGAGGGCGTCGGCGGCGGCAGCGCGTGCGACGCGCTCGGGGCCGACGCAGCGGGCCCCTGCGGCATCGCGCCGGACGGCGGCGGCG
>JAQBQH010000228.1 GCA_028287105.1 Myxococcales bacterium | reverse complement strand
GAAGCTGCCCAACGACTCCGAAGAGCACCGGGCCCTCAACCGTCGTATCGAGTTCCGCCGCCTGACGCCCTGATGCACGACGATCGCGTACCGTCTGCCATGGGCCCGCGACGGGTTCCGCGCACTCGGCGGCTTCGGCAATGACTTCCACACCCGGTACGAGTCGCTCTCGGCGGCTCCTCCCTCGGCCACACCCGGCGCAAGGATCGCTGCGCAGTGCTCGCGCGCGAGGCGCTGCACCGCGGCCGCACGACCGCGGCGTATGGCAGGCCATCTTCATGACGCTGGGGCGGCTCGGACGAGGTCAAACACGCGCGCTCGCGTACCTGATGCGCCTACCGCAGAAAATGAAAAAGGCCCGGGATCGCCGGGCCTTCTCTTTAGTCGGGGCGAGAGGATTTGAACCTCCGACACCCAGTCCCCCAGACTGGTGCGCTAACCAGGCTGCGCCACGCCCCGAATGAAACCCAGATGCTCTATCACGCCTGTTCGTCTTCGTCGACGATCTTCTCGAGCTCTCCGAGCGCCTCGTGCAGCTTCTCCGCGAGCGCCGTGGCCGACGCGGAGGGCGCCTCGCCGCTCAGCTCGCGCAGCCGCTTCTTGGCGCCGTCGATGCGGAATCCCTGGTCGTAGAGGAGCTTCTTGATCTGAAGGACGGTCTCGACGTCGCGTCGACGGTAGAGGCGCTGATTGGAGCGCGTCTTCTCGGGCCGGATGGCCTTGAACTCGGTCTCCCAGTAGCGCAGGACGTACGGCTCGACCCCGGCGATCTGCGCCACCTCACCGATCTTGAAGTACTGCTTATCGGGGATGTCCGTCGCCAAGGCCGGCGGCGTCAGGTATTCAGCGCGTTCTTGAGGACCTGGCTGGGCTTGAACGTGAGCACGCGACGGGCGGAGATGGTGATCTCCTCGCCGGTCTGCGGGTTTCGACCCACGCGCGCATTCTTGTCGCGCACGACGAAGTTGCCGAACCCGGAGATTTTGATCTTCTCCCCGCGCTCGAGCGTCTCCTTGATGGTGTCGAACACAGTTTCGACGATCTCGGCCGCTTCCTTCTTCGAGAACCCGCCTACTTTTTCATAGACGTTCTCGATGATGTCGGCCTTCGTCATCGTACGGCGCTCCTGCATGTTCCCCTCACCCATTGCGTCCCCAAAGTAAGTGGAAGACCGCGCCAAGTCAATTGATTTCGCGGCCCTATTGCAGGATGCGGCGGTGCCCTATCGCCGCTCGATGGTCATCTTGGCTGCCAACCGCGCCACCAGCTCGTCATGCAGCTTCTGCACTTCGGCGTCGGTGAGTGTGCGATCGGGCGCACGATATGTGAACGACCAGAGCATGCCCTTCTTGCCCGCCGGCCGCTTGTCACCCCGATACTCCTCGAGCACCCGCACCCCGACGCACAGCGGATCGCGCGCTCCGTCGATGACCTCGCGGATCGCCCGCGCCGTCACCGATTCGTCAATGTAGAACGAAAGGTCCCGCGCCACCGCCGGGAAGCGCGGCAGCTCCATCGCCACCACGGCCGAGGCGGCGGGAAGTGCCTGCAAATCCAGCTCGAAGACGAGCGGCGCGGCCCCGAGCGAGAGCGCCCGCGTCACCGCCGGATGAAGCTGCCCCGCGTAGCCGACGACGACGCCCCCGATATGGATCTCCGCCTGGATGCCCGGGTGCAGCCAGGGCTGCTTCGAGGCCTGCCACTCGCCAGCGTGCCCGAGGGCCTCGAGCAGCTGCTCGACCGCGCCCTTGAGGTCATAGAAGTCGACGGCTGTGCCGGGCTTGAGCCAGCCGTCGGCGCGACCGTGCAACAGCGCCGCGGCGTGCCAGCGCTCCTCGGCCGGGTTTGGGTGGCCCGGGGTCATGCGGAAGATGCCGCCCACCTCGAAGATGCGCACGTCGGGCTGGTCGCGCGCGAGGTTGCGCGCCAGCGCCGCGCACAGCCCCGGCACCAGCGTCGTACGCATGATCGACTGCTCTTCGCGCAGCGGGTTGGTGACGCGCACCCAGCGCTTCTCGTCGCCGCCAAACACGCGCAGCGCCTCGGGACCGACGAAGCCGTAGGTGACCACCTCGTCGAGGCCGAGCCCCCGCAGCGCGTCGCGCGCCGCATCGTTGCGCACGTCGTCTGCGTCGCGCATGGGGCCGGGCGGGCTGTCGAGCGGCGGCAGCGTCGCCGGGACGTGATCGTAGCCGTGAAGGCGCGCGATCTCTTCGATGAGATCCACCTCGCGAGTCAGATCGGGACGCGACGTCGGCACGAGGGCGCGCAGCGTTCCGGCGCCCTCGTCGATGGCGTCGATGCCGATCGCCTTGAGGAGGCTCACCTGCCGATCGATCTTGGTCGTGAAGCCGAGGAGCGCATCGGTGCGCGCGGGACGCAGCGTCACCAACACGGGCGCAATCGGCCGCGGATAGGCGTCGGTCAGCGACGACCCGAGCTTGCCGCCGGCGACGCCCATGATCGTGGCCGCGAGGTGGCGCGCGACGTGGGCGCAATTGCTCGGATCGGTGCCGCGCTCGAAGCGATGCGCCGCTTCCGTGTGCAGCCCGAGGCGCTTGGCGGTGCGACGCACGCGTGACGGCAAAAAGTGCGCGCTCTCGAGGAACAGCCGCGTCGTGGCGCTCGAGACCTCGCTGCCGCCGCCGCCCATGACGCCGCCGATGGCGACCCCTGTGCCGTCGGCGTCGGCGATGACGACGTCGTCGGGTCCGAGCGTCCGCTCTTGATCGTCGAGCGTCATTAGCTTCTCGCCGGCGCGCGCGCGCCGCACGAGCACCCCGCCACCGCCGAGCTTGTCGAGATCGAAGGCGTGGAGCGGCTGGCTCCACAGGAGCATCATGATGTTGGTCGCGTCGACGACGTTGCTGATGGCGCGCACGCCGAGCGCGCCGAGGCGCAGCCGCACCGCGAGCGGGCTCGGCTTGACGGTGACCCCCTCGACGACGAGCGCGGTGTAGCGCGGGCAACCTTCGGCGTCGGCGAGCTCCACCTTTGCCGGCGGCGCGCTCGACGTCAGCGCCGGCACCGACGGCAGCCTCAACCTGGCGCCGAGGAGCGCCGCTACCTCGCGGGCCACGCCGACGTGCCCGAGGCAATCGGGACGATTGGGCGTGACGTTGATCTCCCACACTTCGTCGGGGAGCCCGAGCTTCTTCGCGAAGTCGTCGCCCGGCTCGAGGCCGTCGGCGGGCGAGAGGATCAGGATCCCTTCGTGCGACGTGCCGAGGCCGAGCTCATCCTCGGCGCACAGCATGCCCGGCGACACGATCCCGCGCACCGGCTTCTCGCCGAGCGTGATGCCGCCCGGCAGCGTCGCGCCCGGCCGTGCCCACAGGACCAGCCCGCCCGCCGCCGGCACATTCTGCGCGCCGCATACGACCTGCGTCTTGCCGCGCCCGTCGTCGACGTCGACGAGCGACAGCTTCGCCGCGTCGGGATGCGGCCGCTTCGCGAGCACCCGCGCCACGACGACGCCCGAGAGCGGCGCGAACTTCTCGCGCGCTTCCACCTCGAGCCCCGCCAACGTCAGCCGATTGGCGACCTCGTCGGCGTCGAGCGGCGCGTCGACCAGCTCGCGCAGCCAGTTGAGCGAGACCTTCATGGCGTCACGCTCATCGGAACTGCCGCGCGAAGCGCACGTCTCCCTCGAAGAAGGCGTTGATGTTGTCGACGCCGTACTTGAGCATCGCCATGCGGTCGATGCCCCAGCCGAACGCGAACCCGGTGTACTTCTCGCTGTCGTAGCCGACGTGACGGAACACCTCGGGATCGACCATTCCGGCGCCGCCGATCTCGATCCAGCCGCTGTTCTTGCACGTGCGGCAGCCGCGCCCCTTGCACGTGCCGTGGCTGAAGTCGATCTCCGCCGACGGCTCCGTGAACGGGAAGAACGACGGCCGCAGCCGCACGCCGATCTCCTCACCGAAGAAGCGCCGCGCGAAGTGCAGAAGGACGCCCTTCAAGTCGGCGAAGGTGATGCCCTCGTCGACGCACAGCCCCTCGACCTGGTTGAACATCGGCGAGTGCGTGGCGTCGTCGTCGCGGCGATAGACCGTGCCCGGCATGATCACGCGCACCGGCGGCTTCCGCGCCAGCATGGTGCGAATCTGCACCGGCGACGTATGCGTCCGCAGCACCACGTCCGCCCCTTCGCCCGCGGCGCCCTCGGCCCCGGCGACGTAGAACGTGTCCTGCATGTCGCGCGCAGGATGATCTTTCGGCATCGCCAGCGCTTCGAAGTTGTGGAAGTCGGTCTCGACCTGCGGCCCCACCGCGACGGTGAAGCCGAGCTGCGCGAAGATCGCCTCGATCTCGCGGCGCGCCAGCGTGATCGGATGCAGATGACCGAGTCGGTGGGCGCGCCCCGGCAGCGTCACGTCGACGCTGCGCGCGAGCTCGCGCGCCTCGGCCTGCGACGCCAGCCGCCCTAGCGCCGCATTGAAGGCGGCCTCGACGTTCTGGAGGATCTCGTTCGTGGCCTGCCCGATGACCCGCTTCTGGTCATTGGGCGCGCTCTTGATGAGCTCTTTTTGCTTGAGCCGGATCGCGCCGTTGGCCCCGCCAAAATCGGCGTAGACCTTCCGCACCGCCTGCTCGTTGGCAGCGGCTTCGAGTTGTCCGGAGAATTGCTGGAAGAGCTGTTGAAGCTCGTCAGCGAGCGAGGCCATGGAAGAAATGATCCTCCATGGCTAGGCTGCGCGCGCCTGATCGACGATCTTGGTGAAGGCGGCGGGGTCGCTGATGGCAAGCTCGGCGAGGATCTTGCGATCCAGCCCGATGTTCGCCTTCTTCAGCGCGCCCTGAAGCTTGGAGTAGCTGATGCCGTTCAACCGCGCGGCGGCGTTGATACGGATGATCCACAAGGCGCGGAAGTCCCGCTTGCGCTTGCGGCGGTGCGCGGTGGCGAAGCGCCACGCGTGATGCACCGCATCGACCATCGCCTTCCACAACTTCGAGCGTCCGCCGCGGTAGCCCTTGGCTGCCTGACGAATGCGATTGCGGCGGCGACGCGCCTTGAATCCACGTTTTGCACGAGCCATCGGTCACAACTCCTACGGGACTTGGGATTCGGGACCGGCCAAACGACTGTCGTCTGACCAGATTTTTCAGCCCTTACCCAAAGATCCGGAAAGGCGGTCTTACTAACACATCAATACTTATACGGCAAGAGCCTTTTGACCTGGGCCTCCTGAGCCTCGTTCACCAGCTTGGTGCCGCGCAGGCGACGCTTGCGCTTGGTGGACTCGTGGCTGAGGAGATGGCTCTTGTGAGCCTGCTTGTGCTTGAGGTGCCCCTTGGCGGTCACCTTGAAGCGCTTCTTGGCGCCCGAGTGGGTCTTCATCTTCGGCATCGTTCGTTCCTTGTTTTTTGGCTGACTACTACTTAGCGGGAGGCTTTACGGAAACTGCCGGCTGGGCAGGCTTGGGCTTCTGGGGCGCGCTCGGACGCGGCGCCGGCGCGGCGCTGACCGGCGGCTTTGCCGCTGCGGGCGCCGTCGGCCGCGGGGCCGCAG
>JAQBQH010000223.1 GCA_028287105.1 Myxococcales bacterium | reverse complement strand
CGATGAGCGCCGGCCAGCGACGGTCGCGCTCGTAGAGCCCGGCGAGCGTCTGCAGCGCTTCGGCATCGTCGGGCGCGCCTTCGATCACGCGATTCCAGATCGAGATCGCCTCGCGCGCGTCGCCGAGCCGGTCCGCCGCCAGCCGGGCCATTTCGCCGAGCTTGGCGCGCTGCTCCTCGGGCTTCTCGAGCCGCTCGAGCTCCTTGCGCTCGAGGTCGAGCAGCGCCCTCCACGACCGGCGCTTACCGTAGATGTCGCGCAGCTTGCCGACGGTGTCGGCGTCGGCTGGATCGATCGTGTACAGCTCTTCGAGCGGCTTGACCGCCTGGTTGTGGTTGGAGAACTTTTCGATCCACAGCCCCGCGATGCGGCGTAGCAGCCGCCGTTTCTCCGTCGTGTCGCTGGAAACATCGACGGTGCGCTGCAGGACGCCGATGAGATCGTTCCACCGCCCCATCGACTCGTACATCGCCGCCAGCGCCGCGAGCGCGTCGGGATGGTCGGGCTTGAGCTGCAGGATGTGGTTGTAATAGTTGATCACCATCACCGGCAGATTCAGCTTGTCCCGGTAGATGCCGACGATCTCCATGAGCCGGACGACGCGCCCGTCGAGATCGTCCTTCGGCAGCGCCTCGACCGCTTCCTTGAGCAGCTCGAGCAGCGCGTTCCACTTCTCGGTCTTCTGATAGAGCCGCTTGAGCGCCGCCACCGCGTCGCCCTGCGCGGGATCGATCTTGAGGACGCCCTTCCATAGATCGATGGCCTTCTCCGCCGCCCCCGTCGAGCGCTCGGCCAGCATCGCCAGCTCGACGCCGAGGTCGGCGCGCCGCTTCGGATCGGCTTCGACCTTCTGCGCCTGCCCCAGCACCGCCAGCAGCTTGTTACCGTCCGAGGCGTAGAGCGCGCGATAGAAGTCGAGCATGGCCGGATGCGCCGGCTCGGCCTTGCGCACCTTCTTCCAGTACTCGTCGGCGGCCTCGAGGTTGCCCAGCTTCTTCCACCAGAGCATGCCGATCTGGAGGTACATCGCCGTCTCGGGCTCGCCGCGCGGCCGCGCCCGCAGCGCGTTCTCGTACACCCGGATGAGCGCCTGCCAGTTCTCTTCGGCCGTGTACCACTCGACGAGCGCCGACAGCGCGCGCCCGTTGGCGGGGTCGAGACCGAGCGCCTTTTTGTACGACTCGGCCGCCTCGCTGCGCTTGCCGAGCTTCTTGTTCTGCAGCTCCGCCAGCGACAGGTACGCCGAGATGCGTTCTTCTTTGGTGGCGCCCGCCTCGATGCGCTGCTCGTAGAGCGCGATCAGATCATCCCAGCGCTGCTCGCCACGATAGATCCGCTCGAGCCGCCCCGACGCCTTGGAGTTGCGCGGCTCGATCTCGAGCGCCTTCTTGAGATACTTCTCGACGTTGTCGTCGGGCTGATACTTCGCGTAGATCTCGGCGACCGAGAGATAGAGCGACGTCGTCAGCTGGCGGTCGGTCGAGCCCTTGGCCTCTTCGAGATACTTTTTGACGATCTTGGGCCAGTTGTCTTTGACGAGCGAGATGTGGCCGAGAGTGTCTTGCGTGCCCTCGTCGTCGGGGCGCAGCTCGAGGACCCGCTCGAAGGCGCGCACCGCCTCGTCCTCGCGCAGGAGCTCGTCGGCCAGGAGCTTTCCCTTTTCGTAATAGAGATCGGCGCGGCGGTTCTTGTCGGTCTCGATCCCGAGCTCCAGATCGATCATCCGCACCACCAGCTCGAAGTCGCCGCGATCGCGATGGACCCGCCGCGCCTCGCCGAGCGCCCGGCGCACCGCGGTGTCCGCGCCGCTGTCCGTCGACGGGGCCGCGCCGCGTCCGTGTCCATTACCGCCGCCTTCGGTCAATAGCGCGAGAGAGGCGAGCGCGTCGGCGTTCTCCGGATCGGCTTCCAGAGTGGCGAGGGCACGAACGATTTCGGGGTTCATGGGGAGGTTATGGTACGTCAAGGGTTGGAGCGGTTCAATCACCCCCTGGTGCTCGAACATGGCGATCTTCAAACAACGCCGGCTTTACGAACAGGACGTAGAAGTAGTCGGGGCGCGCGCGCACCCGGCCAGAGATCTCTACCACCTCCTGTTGCGGCTCCCGTGGTGGGCCGACCTCGCGGTCTTGTCGACGCTGTTCCTGGCCGTCAACCTCCTCTTCGCCACGACCTATTACGTCGTCGGCGGCATCCACGGCGCCAAGAGCTTCATCGACGACTTCTTCTTCAGCGTGGAGACGATGGGCACAATCGGCTACGGCGAGATGTACCCGACGACGCGCGCCGCCCACGCCGTCATGACCGTCGAGGCGCTGACGCAGATCTTCCTCATCGCCGTCACGACCGGCCTCGTCTTCGCCAAGTTCAGCATCCCGCGCGCCCGCGTCCAGTTTGCCGAGCGGCCGGTGATCTCGCCGTACGACGGCGCGCCGATGCTGCAGTTCCGCATCGGCAACGAGCGCGCCTCGGCGCTGCTCGAAGCCGTGATTCGCGTCGTCATCCTCCGCACCGAGAAGACCAAGGAAGGCGTGACGATCTATCGCATGCACGATCTCAAGCTGGAGCGCGACCGCTCGCCCGCGCTATCGCGCTCATGGACCGTGCTGCACCGACTCGAGACCGGGCCGCTCGCCGGCGCCACGCCGGAGAGCCTCGAGCGCGACGAGGTCGAGATCCTGTTGACCCTGAGCGGCACCGATGAGCTCTCGGCGCAGATCCTCCACGCGCAAAGACGCTACCTCGCCAAGGACATCGCGTGGGGCGCGCGCCACGCCGACCTCCTGACCGAGCTGCCCGACGGTCGGCTGCGCATGGACCTGGCGCACTTTCACGAGATCGTGCCGACGCGCCGCACCGACGACTTCCCGTACGGAGAAGCGTAGAACGGCTTTCCTCGGCGCGTATTCAGCGGTACAATTTCGACGCTGTGATCCCCGGAACTGCGCGCGAAAGCCTACTCGTCGTCGACGATGACAAGATCATCCTCGATCTCCTGTGTCGCACCTTCAAGACCCACTACGAGGTCCATTCGGCCGACTCGGGCGAAGCCGCGCTCGTGGTGCTGGCCGAGCATCACATCGACCTGCTGATCACCGATCAGAAGATGCCCGGCATGACCGGCCTCGATCTGATCGCCGAAGCGCGTAAAGCGCTGCCGGAGCTGCAGGCGATCTTGTTGACCGCCTATACGGAGCCCGAGGATCTGATCGCGGCGATCAACGAAGGGCGCGTCTATCGCTACGTCACCAAGCCGTGGAACACCGCCGACCTCGTCATCACCGTGCGCAACGCCCTCGAGGCGGTGGCGCTCAGGCGCGAGCGCGACGGGCTCCTCGGCCGCCTCCAGCGACGGCTGCAGGCGATGTCGGTGCTGGTCGAGATCTCGGCCTCCGCCGGCGCGCTGCAATCGCATGCGCAGGTCGTCGAGCTGGTGGCGCGCGCGCTGCCGCGCATCGTCGCCTTCGACGTGGCTGCGACGCTGGTGGTGCCGCCCGGCGTCGGCGGGCCCGGACCGGCGACGATGCATCTGCACTGCGCCGAGCCCGGCGTCGCCGACGAGGCGCTCCTCCTGGCCGCGCGCGATCGCGCGCTCGACATCTATAATCAGCTCGTCGGCGGCCAGGGGCACGCCATCGATCAGGACACCCTGATCGTGAACGTCTCGGGCCAGCGCATGCGCGCCGCCGAGCGCACCGAGCCGGCGCCGCGCTCCGAGATCCGCTCGTCCTTGCACCTGCCGATCATGGCGCCGGGCGCGCAAGGAGGCGTGACCGGCCTCCTGTACGTGGCGTCGCTGTCGCCGGGCCGCTTCACCGAGGACGACGAGCAGAACCTCGAGGTGCTCTCGACGCAGACCGCCGAGCTCCTGCGCCGCCTGTCGGCCCGCATCCTCGACGAGCGGCGCAAGATGGAGCTGATGGTCGCGTCGATGGCCGACGGGCTCATCATGACCGACGCCACCGGCGAGGTGTTCCTCCTCAACCCGGCCGCGCGCAAGATGCTCGGCGTCGTCGGCGACGAGGCGGTCACCGCCAAGTATTTGAAGGAGCGGCTCGGCTTCTATCCGTTCGACCTCGTGCGCTCGACGCAGCAGAGCGCCACCCCCTTGCGCGAGGAGCTCAAGGTCAACGACCGCTTCCTCCACTCGATCGTGTCGCCCGTGAACGATCAAGGCGGCGCGTCCGTCGGTGTCGTCGTCGTCTTGCGCGACATCACCGAGCAGAAGGCGCTCGATCACCGCAAGGAAGAGTTCGTCAGCATCGTGTCGCACGAGCTGCGCACCCCGCTGACGTCGATCACCGGCGCGCTCGACATCGTGCTGACGCAATACGCACACGGGCTGACCGACAAGCAGTCGCGCTACCTGCAGATGGCGCTCGAGTCGGCGCAGAAGCTCAACGGCATCGTCGACGATCTCCTCGACGTGGCCAAGGTGGAGCGCGGCAAGCTGTCGATGCGCATGGGCGCGCTCGATCTGGGCGCGCTGGCCCGCGAAGCGGTCGACCGCTTCCGCGCCGCCGGCGAGCAGAAGAACATCCAGCTCGGCGTGCGCGCGCCGGTCGACGGCGAGGTGCGCATCGTCGCCGACGCCGACCGTCTGACGCAGGTGATCAACAACCTCTTGTCGAACGCCATCAAGTTCACGCCCGAAGGCGGACGCATCGAGGTCGACATCTTCGGCCCGCAGGTGTCGCGCAGCTTCGTGGGGCTGTCGATCTGGAACAACGGCGTCTCGATCTCCGCCGAGGATCGCGAGCGCGTCTTCGACAAGTTCGAGCAGATCCAGTCGTCGAACACGCGCAAGGTCGGCGGCACCGGCCTCGGCCTCGCCATCTCGCGCGGCATCGTCGAGGGGCACGGCGGCCGCATCTGGGTCGAGGGCACGCGCGACGAGGAAGGCACGCGCTTCGTGGTGGCGCTGCCCAACACGCCGCCCGAGGGCGCCGAGAGCGCGACCGATCCGCGCACGCCGTCGGTGACGGCGCGCAGCGTCCTCGTGGTCGACGACGATCGCTACACCACCTATATCTTGAAGGGCATGCTGGTCGCCGCCGGCTACAAGGTCTACCTGGCGCACGACGGCGATCAGGCGCTCGGCATCGCGCGCGAGAAGAAGCCCGATCTCGTCACGGTCGATCTGCGGATGCCGAACATCGACGGGCTGGCGCTGGTCGAGATCCTCAAGCACGACCCCGACACCCGCAAGATGCCGATCATCGTGCTCTCGGTCTCCGACGAGCGCGACCGCGCCGCGGCCGTGGGAGCCGATGCCTTCCTGCACAAGCCCGTCGACTCGGAGCCGCTCATCGAGTGCATCGCGCGCCTCCTGTCGGAGCGCGGAAAATCGCGTCAGAAGATCCTCCTCGTCGACGACGATCCCGGCATTCGCATGATCTGCCGCGACGTCCTCGAGGGGCAGGGCTACGTCGTGCGCGAGGCCGAGGACGGCGACAAGGCGACCATCGAGGCGCGCCGCTTCCGCCCCGACCTGGTGCTCGTCGACGTGATGATGCCGGGCATGGACGGGTTCACGCTGGCGCAGAAGCTGCGCAGCGACCGCGAGACCTCGCTCACGCCGATCATCTTTTTGTCGGCACGCGGCCAGACCGTCGACAAGGTGCGCGCGTTCAAGCTCGGCGCCGAGGATTACCTCGTCAAGCCCTTCGATTCGGCCGAGCTGGTGGCGCGCGTCGAGAAGGCGCTGGCGCGGCGCGACCTGGAGCTCGGCGCATCACCGACGACACGCCTGCCGGGGTCGCAAGCCATCGAGGCCGAAATCGATCGCCGGCTCGCCGCCAGCGGCGACTTCGCGTTCTGCTATCTCGACCTCGACAACTTGAAGGCGTTCAACGACTACTACGGCTACGCCAAGGCCGACGGCGTCATCTTGCAGACCGGAGACATCGTGCGCGAGGTGGTCACGCGCGTCGGTGGGCCGGGCGACTTCATCGGCCACATCGCGGGCGACGACTTCGTCTTCATCACCACGCGCGACCTCGCCGACCGCGTCTGCCAGACGGTGATCGACACGTTCGATCGCCTGGTGCCGCTCTACTACAACAAGGTCGATCGCGAGCGCGGCTTCATCGAGACCAACGATCGCTACGGCGTGTTGCGCCGCTTCCCCATCATGAGCGTCTCGATCGCCTGCGTCACCCGCTCGGGGCGCGCCATCTCCACGCATTCGGACCTGTCGGCGGCCTCGGCGGAGCTCAAGCAGCGCGCCAAGGCCATCCACGGCTCCGCCTTCGTGCGCGACGGCAACGTCATCTTCCCGCGACCGGCCGCCGACAAAGCCGGCTGAGATGCGCCTCGTCAACAAGGTCGCGCTGCTGCTGCTCGCGGCCGCGACCGTGCCGTTGGCGACGGCGGGCTTCGCGCTGATCGCGCGCAACGGGCGGGCGCTCGAGGCGGCGGTGAAGCAGACGCTCGATCAGACGGCGCGGCATGGGGCGGCCGTGGTCGCCGCCGACGTCGAGGGGCGCGCGCGGCAGCTGACGCAGACGGCGACCCTCATCGCGTGGGACAAGCTGTCGGCGGCGGAGCTGGCGGGGGCCCTCGAGATCTTGAAGCGGCAGACGCGGGCGCGCGCGGCCGAGCTCGTGCCGGCGGGCTCGAGGCCGGGGATCGTGGCGCCCTACGAGCGCGCGCGCAAAGAGGGCGCGGGGGCGGTGGTGTACGCGGCGCCCCGGCATGACGGCAGGGGCGCGTCCTTGGCGGCAGCGACGGCGGTGGCAGGCGGGGTCCTGGCGCTCGAGATCCCGCTCGATGATCTCGGGCGCAAGCTCGACGAAGTGCGTGACGCCGAGCCGTTCGCGGTCGTCCTGGTCGACGGGGCCGGCCAGCTCATCGCGCGCGCCGACGACAGCGACGCGCCCGACGCCGCGGGCAAGAGCGACGCCGCGCCGCACGCCGACGTCGTCGAAGAGGCCAAGAACGGCCGCGACGGCCACGCGCGCCGCTTCGCCGGGGGCTCGGTCGTCGCCGGCTTCTCTCCCGTCGGTGGGCTGGGTTGGTCGGTCATCGTGGAAGAGCCCGCCGATCGCGCCTTCGCCGCCGCGCGCGCGCTCACCCGCAACACCTTGTGGGGCACCGCCGCCGCCGGTCTGATCGCGCTCGTCGTCGCCCTCGCGTTCGCGCGCCGCCTGACCGCCGCGCTCGAGCAGCTCACGCGCGCCGCCCGCGCGCTCGGCGAAGGCAAGCTCGACACCCGCGTCGCCCTGTCGAGCGACGACGAAGTGGGCACGCTGGCGCGCACCTTCAACCAGATGGGCGAGGAGCTGTCGACGAGCCGGCGCGAGATCGAGCGCTGGAACCAGGAGCTCGAAGGGCGCGTGCAGGAGCGCACCCGCGAGCTCAAAGAGGCGCAGGCGCAGCTGGTGCAGGCGCAGAAGCTGGCCGCGCTCGGCCAGCTCGGCGCCGGGCTGGCCCACGAGATCAACAACCCGCTCGGCGGCGTCATCGGCCACGTGCAGCTGCTCCTCGCCGACAAAGCGCCGCAGTCCGACGACTACGACGCGCTCAAGCACATCGAAGAGGGCGCGCGCCGCGCCTCCGAGGTGGTGCAGAACCTCCTGCGCTTCAGCGTGCAGCGCAAGGAGCCGGTGCGCACCGGCGTCGATCTCGACAAGCTCGTGCGCGACACCCTCTCGCTCACCGAGTCGCTCATCCGCGATCAGAAGATCGATCTCGTCTACGATCTCGCCGGCGACAAGCCGCGCGCGCGCGCCGACGCCGGACAGCTGGCGCAGGTGCTGCTCAACCTCGTGGCCAACGCGCGCACCGCCATGCCCGCCGGCGGCCGCTTGCGCGTCGCCACCCGCAAAGAGGGCAACCAGGCCGTGGTCGTCGTCGAGGACAGCGGCAAGGGCATCGCCCCCGAGATCAAGGAGCGCATCTTCGAGCCCTTCTTCACGACCAAGGACGACTGGTCCAACGTCGGCCTCGGGCTCTCGGTCAGCTATCGCATCGTCGAGGAGCACGGCGGCCGCATCGCGGTCGACAGTGAAGTCGGCCGCGGCTCGGTTTTCACCGTATATTTGCCGGCGGCGTGAGCGGACGTGCAGCGGTAGCGTGGGCGTTGGTGGCGTTGGCCCTGGTGGCCGGCTCCTACTATCTGTTCTTCGTTCGGCCGGAGCGGGCCGCCGAGCGCGCCCACGCGCAGGCGCCGGAGACGCTGGTGATCGCTTCGGTCAGCGGCGGCGTCGAGACCGCGGGCCCCGACGGCCACTGGCGTACCGCGCGCGTCGGCGAAAAGCTGTCGGCGCGCGATCGCATCCGCACCGACGACGAGGGCTCGGCACAGCTGCTCGCAGCCGACGGCTCGACGGTGCAACTGGCGCCCGGCACCGACGCGCGCGTCGACGAGCTGCGCCGCGAGCTCAAGCGGCTCAGCCTCGGCAAAGGCGAGCTCACCGCCGAGGTGCGCGACGATCCCCACCGCGTCTTCGAGGTCGAGGTGGACGGACACGGAGCCATCGCGCGAACCCGCGGTGCGAGCTTTACCGCCACCGCCGACGGAGCCGGCGCCGCCGCCGTCGCCACCCGTCGGGGCGAGGTCATCCTGGCGGCGCGCGGAAAGGAAGTAGTCATTCACACGGGACAATTCGCGCGCGTCGTGCCGGGAGGTGCGCTAGAGTCGCCGCGCCCGCTGCCCGAGTCGCTATTCCTGAAGGTGAACTGGCCGCCGGCGACATCGACCCGGCGTCAGCTCGAGGTGACGGGCCAAACGGCACCCAATAGTCGGGTAAAAGTCGCCGGGCATTACGTAAGAGTGGATGCCGACGGACATTACAATGCAAACGTCGAGTTGCCTGATGGAGTGCACGAGTTGCACGTACGCGCCACCGACCTGGCGGGCCATATCGTCGACGAGAAATCGCCACGGATCGTGGTCGATACGACCACCGATTTCAAAATACAGCCCCCAAAATGGAAGTGATTCCGATTACGTATTAAACATATCGCTTAGCATATTCATTCGTAAGCCAATTCATACAATTGTAAATGCAAAAGATTGCTGCTTAGAATGCTTCGCATGAAGTCAATGCGGACCTGTGCCCTCGCGCTGGGTCTCGTCACGCTCCTCTCGACGTCGGTGCGCGCCGACGTCCCCGGCTCCACGCAGCAGCTCGGCGCCCAGCCGGGCATGACGCAGGAGGCGCCCGCGATCAGCGGGAGCGGCGTCGTCTGGACCAACTTCGACGGCGTGCAGTTCGACATCTACTATCAGGATGTCGCGAGCGGCGCCGCGCCGCAGAACCTCACGCCGGGCTCGCCGGACAACGAGTTCCTCGAGGACATCGATCGCGGCTTCGTCGTCTTCACGCACACCGGCGGCATGACCAACTCGCCCGGCGACGTGAAGCTCCTCGACACCTCGACGGGCAAGCTGACCAACGTCGCCAACGGCTCGGCCGACGTCCACTTCGCCCATCCCGCCATCAGCGGCAACTACATCGTCTTCGAGCGCATCACCGGAACGTCGAAGTTCGACATCGACATCTACGATCGCACCGCCGGCGGGCTGCCGTCGGTGACCGACGACGACGCCATGCAGCTGCACCCGCGCGTCTCGGGCGACAACGTCGTCTACGAAGACTACGCGCGCAATCCGTCCGGGACCCCCGACGTCTACGGCTTCTCGGTCATGGCGCAGTCGCGCTTCCTCATCGCCCAGAACGCCAAGTGGCCCGACGTCGACGGCGACAACGTCGTCTACATCGCCAGCGACGCGACCGGCGGCGATCAGCTCTTCCTCTATGACCTCGTCAGCGGCACTTCGCGCGCGCTGACCTCGGCGCGCGGCCCCAAGGCGACGCCGCGCATCTCGGGCACGCGGGTGATCTGGACCGACGGACGCAACGGCGTCGACAACGATCTCTACACCTGCGATCTCGCCACCGGCGTCGAGTCGCTCCTCGTCGGCGGCGCCGGCAATCAGGCCACCGGCGACATCTCGGGCAATCGCGTGGTCTACAGCTCGACCGATGCCAACGGCGGCTCGTCGGGCGTGTTCCTCTTCACCTTCATCGCCACGCCGGTGAACGACATCCCCGTCGGCTGCGACCCGTCGAAGACCGATCTGGTCAAGGCGCCCACCCAGCTGGTCCAGAACGCCCGCCGGCCGGTCTACGCCAGCGGCCAGTTCGAGAACGCCGCCGGCAAGACCTACTACCTGTGCGTCGAGAATGGCTTGGCCAACGGCACGCGCCGCTCCGCCTCGGTCCTTGCGGCCGTCGACGGTGGCGTGGTCCTGAGCCCCGCCGATTTCAAGCCCGAGAAGAGCCCGCCCCGCTTCGTCACCGCCAAGCTGACCCTCGACCCGCGCTCGAGCCGCGTGCCGAAAAGCAACGTGCTGCACCAGTGGGACGTGGCGCTCTTCCAGGCCGACACCACGATCAGCATCTCCATTCGCGTCGCCAAGTAGTTTTCCTCTCCAGGGTTCGCTATGCTGCCAGCGCGCGGCATGCGCCTCGTCCGAACGATCGTGCTGTCCTGCGTGGTCTCGGCGGCGTTGCCCGCCCAGGCTGCCGCGCTCGACGCCGTGCTCTTGCCGTCGGCCCCGCTCGCCGCCGACGGAGAGCGCGCGCACCTCGTCCGCCTCTATCTCCTCCGTGAAGGCGGCCTCCTCGGCGGCGTGCCGTCGGTGCGCGCGGCCCGCGGAGCGATCACCGGCGCGCCGACGCCTACCGGCGACGGCGGCATCGCGCTGCGCTATAAGCCCCCACGGGTCGAGCGCCCCGGCGGCGATACGCTGACGGTGTCGCTCGGCGGCAGGAGCGTGCAACTGCCGGTGGCGCTCGAGCCCGCCGGGCGCGTCAAGATCTCGCTCGAGGTGCCGCAAGGGCCGCTGCTCCTCGGCCGCGGCAGCGAGACGCCGCTCAAGCTGCACGTGCGCGACGCCGCCGGTCGGCCCGCGCGCGCGACGCTGCGCATGGGCGCCTCGGTGGGACGGCTAGGCCCCTTGCACGAGGTGGCGCCCGGCGAGTATCAGCTCAGCTACACGCCGCCCGACGAGCGCTATCCCGAGGTCGCCATCGTCGCTGCGCTCTCGGTCAGCGACGGGGCGTTCGCGGCGGCGCCGATCAAGCTGGCGGCCAGGGTGACCGTCCAGGGCGAGGGCGAGCCGGGGGCGACGATGCAGATCTCCGTCGATGGGCGCGAGTTCCCCGCGACGGTCATCGGTCCCGACGGCCGCTTCAGCGTACCGCTGGTCGTGCCGCCGGGCGGGCGCGCCATCGGCGTGTCGACGGACAAGCTCGGCAATCAGCAGCGACGGGAGATCGACCTGGCGCTGCCGCCTTTTCCGCGGCTGCTCATCGGCGCGGTGCCGGCGGCGCTGCCCGCCGACGGTCAGGCGCGAGCCGAGGTGGTCGCCTTCGGCGTCGACGCGCGCGGCAACCCCGAACGGCGCGCCCCACCCGCGCTCGCCGCCGACGCCGGCTTGCTCTCACCGCCGTCGCTGCGCGGCGACGGGTTGACGACTTGGACCTTCACCGCGCCGGAGACGGTCGGCAACGGCGCGGCGACGCTGCGCGCGCCGGGCGGACTGACCAGGGTGGCGCTACGCCCGGGGCGGCCGCGCGTCCTCGAGATGGTGCCGCGCGCCGAGCCGCTGC